>JAVBYB010000492.1 GCA_030824255.1 bacterium | reverse complement strand
AACTCGAGCATGGTGTACTGGTTACCCGTAGTAATGTCAAGATCGAGGTGGGCGCGATGACCATAGCAAATCGAACAGGCTAAACGACCAACTCAGCGCGATCGTCGTCAATTCGATGAAGCTGGGCGATCCCGGATGGTGACCGCTCTGAGGATCGCTTGGCAGAGTTCAGCTCAACATCGTCGCAGCTGCACTTCAACTCGCCATTCTTCCCATTTGTTGAAGCACCCAGCGGAGACCCTCAGCATTTCCACGGGCATCATCGACGGGATTGTGGGTGTGCCTGGTGATACGCTGCTTTTTCCAGCTCGAGGCATTGAGTGGGTCGCTCCTGCGACCTGCATCGAGATCGCCAATCCGTCGAGCGCTGAACCCGGCCGGATTTCCTCCCAAGTATTTGTGGCAGTACCAGTTCCAGAACTGCCAATCGAAGGCCGGGTTATCAGACCAGAATACCGGACGCCTTCCCTTCGTTATCCCGTCCAGCCATTTCACCGCGGCCGCCATAACCGCTCCAGGTTCAGCGAAGGCGTTCTGAGCATCGAAGGATATGCCGCTGACTGCGCGTGCTCGCGGAATACCCGGCGAGTCGATCACTGGGGCCGTCTCACCCAGAAAGCTGCAGGAAGGATCGGCCACGGAGACAAGACCAAACGCGATCATGTTTTACAGGCCAGGGCACGGCCCATCAGCCTCCACGTCGAAAACGAAGTGCTGCGTCCAATCAGACATCATCTCTCCCAAACAGAATCCCGCTCTTGACGCATGCTCCGCACCGATCCGCGCATCGGTCGCCTGCCGAACAGTGCTGGACCAGGGCATCACCGCGTGCAGGCGCAGCTCATTTTATAAGCCGTTCGAGATCGTGTCTTCCCTACCCGGCGATGCCGCAATGTCTGTGAAGAACGCGCAGCGCCAACTGTGCCTGCAGCGTGCCTAGGTCGCGCCAAACAATTGATCTTCGTGGACTTGCGATCCGATGGCACAACTGGAGCGACTGGCACTACCAACGAAGCGTGGCTGATCTAGGTAGGGGCAACTACGGCCCCCTCGCTAGTTGAGACGACTTCAACGCCCATTGGCGAGCTCATGCCGAATTACGAAGCCGCCCAGTAAATACCGATTTCCCTGACTCACGATTAACGAGGTCGGATACCCGCCCTTGCTGGCTTCTCGTCGAAAACTGACATTGCAGCGCGCCGCTGTAGCTGCCCTCATCGACGACAATCGGGGCCCAGTCGAAACCACCAGGCTGGTGAACAATCGGACCCGCTGCATCGCCTTCGCCACCGAGCAGCAAGTTGCGCGTAAGTCATTTGTTCGCCGGCGCTACGTCCTCGCTCTCGGTGTTGTATCGGAGCGTGTACTCCAACGGGAGGCCGCCCACTTGCTCACCGTCCAGCGATGGCGGTCGGTATCTTATGTCTTTCATGGCCAGCAGGCCGACTTCGCCGAGGCCCACGTTCGGTGGTTCTTCTGACTTGATGTGACAGCTGGTTGCCAGCCCCTTGGAGCTGATAGCGCATTCAAGCACCACCTTTCCTGCCGTCGAGTTGTCGACGCCGAAATGATCGGCCAGCGCCTGACCGTCGAGTCGATCTGGGTTTTCAAGTTGCTCCGCATCGGTGTCGGCGTGCACTGGGTCGAACTTCGGCATCCGGCTGCGCGGCTTTCGAGACGACGGTTTCACGTCCGGCACGGTGAGACCGAAGGCCGCGAAATAGGGAGCCACATCGGGGTTTACGGCCAGCGCATCCGACATGTCCCTTGATCTTGCGAGACCTGGGCCGTCACTAGGTAGCGTGGAGACGAGCCCCCTGCCAAACAACGCAAAGGCATCGTCCGGAGACGCCTTGAGAATTGCTTCGAAGTGGTCGAGGGCGATCTCTGGCTCCCCTAGTCGCAACGCAATGATGCCAGCATACTGTCGCATCAGCAGAGAATCCGGCGTCATCTCCAGTATTCTCTTGCAGCGGAGGTCTGCCTCGCTGGCGGCGAAGGTTTCATCGCGGAGAGAGAGCTTGCCCAGCCGATTGACAGTTTCCGAGCAGTCACGCCGCGCAGCATAGCGTTTGACTGAATCGCTGGCGTTTGCGGGGAGCCGATCAAAGAGGGTGCCGGGCTGGGGAGGTGGTGCGGGCCTGACCTCAACAATGGACATTGGTCTGGGGGCATCGCGTCCCAGGTAGTTGTCTATCGCTTCTCTATGCTCCATCGCGAGAAATACAATTGGGCTTAGAACAATAGCAAATGCCAGGATGACAAACCCGTTGGTCACAGTGCCTGCGAGGGGCGCGCGCTTGACCCACCACTTGACCGCGTCCTCGTTGAGCGTATCGCGAACCGTTGAGGTGCTGACGTACTCGAGGAACTCCATGACCCGCCGGGCACGCCAGAAGCTGAAGAACCGGTTCAACAGACCACGCTTCGACGGCGGCAACATCGTCTCCATCCAGGCGGCATGGTACTCGTGCCGTTTATTCGCAAGGCGCTTGAGCAGTCGGTCTCCGGCAAGTTCTTCAGCGACACGTCCGCGCAGATAAAGCACGTGCAAGGCGGCGGCGTTGCGGCGTCCGACTCGCTCGTTGTCCCATTCGAAAAATGCGATCGCCGGATCAAAGAGAGGGTTTGACGCCGGGCGATTTGTGACCAGAATGTGCGCCAGCCAGCTCTCGGTGGCCGCGAAGACGTCGAGCTGCTGGATCGCAGGCGATTTCAGGATGGCATTGAAGGCTTCGAGGCGCTCTTGTGGTGAGCGATCTTCCTGAAGCAGCGTGACGAGGCATCGGCAGAGCGCATCGTGGTCGCGCCGTTCGATCTCCAGCGGATCGCGCGTGGCCGTTTCCGGCGGTGTGTGTGCGACACGGGGACCGGGCGAAGCGGCGTGCACAACAGACACCCGTTCGGCAGGAGGTGGTTCGTCATCTGCGCCTGTGTCTTCATCGTCGGCTTCGCTTGCCTCTATCTTCTCGCGGGCAGAGCCTTCCGAGCTGCCATCGCTTGCTGCACGCATCTGCATGTACCGGGCGTATCCGAGTGCGTGCTCGTAGGCCTCTCGCAGTTTCTTGAATCTGTCGGCGTCATCCTCCGGATTTGTGACCCGAAGTCTTGTCGCGTAGGCGCGGCGGATGTCGGCTTCGCTCGCTGTCTCTTCTATGCCGAGGACGTCCCAGAATGGCGCGCGCATCAGAGGAAGGCCTCGCCTTCGATGCTGTCCAGGAACCTGTGCATCTGGGCGCGTGCGGCGTCTATTGCGCGCGGATCCTGCTTTTCGACGATCCCCTCGAATTCGCTGATCGCTCGACCGATCTCCTCGCGAAGTGGGCCGATGGCATTCTCATAGCAGCGTCCGGCGCGCGCCACTGTTGCGCGCACGGCGTCGGTGTCGCGCGGGTGGACTTTCAGCTTAGCCAGTTCGGCGCGGCGCGTCTCTATTTCTCCGGGATCGACACCTTCGCGATCGAGGATCACCAGTTGTCGGCTCTGTTTCGTCTCCGGCACGTACAGATCGACCTCAAGCAGCCCATTGATGTCATAGCTGAACCGGCAGGTGACGATGACCTGGCCTGCGGGCTTGCGTGGGATCGGAATGCTGACCTTGCCCAGATAGACGTTGTCTTTCACCCATCTGGACTCTCCCTGATAGATCGGGAATTCCACAAGCTCCATGTTATCGCCCAACGTCGTGTAAATATTCTCGCGGCTGGCAGGGATAACCGAGTTGCGTTCGATGAGGGGGGAGAAGATGCCGTGCACGATGGCGCCGGAAGAACTCTGGTCGGCGCTCTGTACCCCGAGGGTGTAGGGGCACACATCTGTCAGCACGACCTCAGCAAGCGCCGCATCGCGGGCCTTGAGCGCAGCCTGGACCGCGGCCCCCCTAGCCACCGCCTCGTCCGGGTTTATCGTCGCGGAGGGGAAGCGGCCGAACATCTTGGTGACGGCGCGCCGCACGATGGGCATGCGCGTGGCGCCGCCAACCAGCACGATCTCGTCCAGACGCTCTGACGAGACCTGGCTGTCGCGCATGGAACGGAGAACTGGCTCGCGCATACGGGCCAGCAGCGCCTCGCACTCACGCTCAAAGGTATCCGACGTCACCTTCATGTCGAAGGACTTGTCCTTCCAGACGACCGAAAAGGCGGCTTCGGCGCCGTCGGTCAGCTGTCGGCGTGTTCGTTCGGC
>JAVBYB010000321.1 GCA_030824255.1 bacterium | reverse complement strand
CAGATCGAGCACCACTTTCTGCTTTGTCAGGTCAAATCCAACAAGCTTGTAGGTCGGCCGATTGGGATTGCTGCAAGGCGCAGTCGGGGGTGTTGTCGGCGAACCTGCGCCGCAATCCGTCGAGCCTAGGTGGATCGAAAACCCGCTTGCGCCCATTCCCGCCATTCCTGGCATGGCTGCGTGTTTCGCCGCATCCGCTGGCTTGTTCGCCGTGTCGAGGTCGATGGCGGTAAACTTGTAGCCGATCCGCCAGGGCCAGGTCATGGCGCTGTAGTTGAGCGGCGCCGAAGCAAGAGTCGGGTCTTTGTGGTTGAGGTCGTAAGGCACGCCTATTTCGAAGACGAGGCCCGTGTACTCACCTGCCGGCGCCGTCCCGCGCAGGGTGTTGTTGGTGGCGGCGTTGCCATTGCAGTTGCCGGAGGCGTTCTCGAAGTCGAGCAGGGCGACTTTGTCGCTTTGCCACTGATTGTCTGGTACTAAAGCGAACGGCACTTCCTGACCGTTGGCGGCGATTAGGCGGACATTGCTGACATAGATGCGAAAGTCCTGCAGGAAGATCAACGCCTTGGATGTGCCAACGCCTGCGTAGGTCTCGCCGCATCGCGCAGGCTTATCGCCCACCCGCGCGTCGAAGGTGATCGTGATGGGTTTGTCTCCGCCTATGCTGCCGGGAGACGTCGCACAGGCGCCTAGCGCCAGCGCGAGGATAAAGGCGGACGCAGTCCGGCCCTGAATGTTGGAAAGCATGTCATGGATGTCCTGATAAGGCGCTGCGCGCGCTTTACGGGCGCGTGCGAACTGACAGGCATAGCCTGTCGCGAGCGGCTCAGATCAGGATTGGCGGTCCCGTGGATGGCGGGGGTGGAGCGGCGATGCCGCGTCCTGGCGCGACTGCAAGCGCGACAACGAAGTCTGCTGCATATACGCGCTGAAAAACAACAGGTTCGGCGGCAACAGGCGGTGAAGCCATTGGCGCGGTGACAGCAAAGACGCAAGGGGTGCTGCTGGTCTTGCCATCCGGCTTGCCCGGGAGCTTCGAGGCGTCGAGCAGCTTGCCCGTGTCGAGATCCACGACTTGCGCTGCACCATGCCCATCGCACATCTGGACGACAAGGTAGCGACCATCGGGCGTGTCGGCTTCGGCCAGCATGTATCCGGCCGGGACGATCGCGCGAACGAGCATCGCGAGGAGCGCGATGGCTCCCAGCTGTCGTCCTGCGCGTTTCATCCAGGTCAGAATTGTCTTCTCCCTTGTTCCGAAAGCTAAGTCTGATCCGTTTGTAGCTACAAGTCACCCTGCCTGCGGCGTCTTTCACATAGTGGCGATGTGTCTGTGTGGGGTAGCGTCATGCGAGACCTAGCCAGTCGCGGGTCGGTTTGAGACGGGACAGAACCAGACGCTCCACGGCCAGCACAAACACAAGGGTCATACCCAGGAGAGGGAAGACGACGCCGAACGCTGCGAGAGCCGCGTAGACGCCCCATCCTGCTTTGCGTCCCTTGAAGGGCGGCGGCGCCCCCAGGCCCGAGCGCCGACGCTTCAGCCACATAACAGGACCGGTGATTGCGAGCAGGGCCCCACCGAGGCTCGCGCCTAGCATCAGCAGCTGGTTTGCGAATCCGAAATAGTTGCCCATGTGGATTGCAACACCCAACTCGACCGCTTTGGCGCCTGTGCCGTAGTTGCCAAAACTGACGTCGTTGACGATCTGGCCCGTGTACTGGTCGATATGAATCGTTCGCTGCCCTTCGGGTTGATCGGGGTAGGTATAACCCGTAAAGACGTCGTGCTCATTGCGCGGATAGACGAGACGATAGGCGGTCGTCATGCCAGCTTGCGCAAATGTGCGCGCCGCGGCGCCAACGTCGATCGGCGCCATACCGTGCCCGGCGTGCGATACCGGGGCCGGAGCTTGTTCGAACGTCCACGGCACACCCTTGTTTGTCTCTGCCAGCACCTGTGCGGTCTCCGGGCTCGGCGTTGCGCCGTGACCCCCAACGTGAGTGCGATAGGCGGCGGGGTATCCAACGCCCACAGCGCCCATGACCTTGTTGAGGTTGGCTCCCCACTGCGTCGACCAGGGCAGGCCGGTCAGCAGCAGGAACAGCAGGAAGACGGACGTCCACAATCCCGCTACGCCATGAAGGTCTCTCCAGAGCGCACGGCCACGCAGGTCCAGACGCGGGTAGAGGAGGCCGCCTAAACCCGTCGCACCTCGGGGCCACCAGAGATATAGGCCGGTACCGATGAGCAGGATGGCCCAGCACGACGCCAGCTCCACAATGCCGTCGCCGAAATCGCCCATCATCAGCGCGCCGTGCATGCGATCAGACCAGCCAATCAGCGTGTCCTCGTAAACGAACGATCCCTTCGCCTCGCCGGCAACAGGATCCACATAGACCCGAAAGTCCTGTCCCTCTTTCGGCGTCAGAAAGACCACGGCTGTACGGTTGGGCTCTGTCGGCAGGTCTATGCGCGTAGCCGTCGCGCCCGGGTGAGCCGCCAATGCACCTTCGATCATCTTGTCCGGTGTCAGGTGTGGGCCAGACGCTGATGTGAACCGCCAGTCGCGATGGACGGCGTCTTCGATCTCTGTGTTGAACAGATAGATCGAGCCGGTAACTGCCAGGATCAGCAGGAACGGTGCGATGATGATGCCGGCGTAGAAGTGGAGCCGAAACATCAGCCTGTGAAAGGCAGGATCACGTACCGCAGGTGCTTGAGAGGAAGCGAGGTCGGTCATGTGGAGCCCCATCAGGTCCGGCGAGATTGCCCGCCGGACCCTGTCGGTTGTCTAGAAACTACGGCGAAGTGAGACTTCAAAGCTACGCGGCTTGCCGATCATCGGCTCCCCGTCAAAGCCCAGGTCGGCGTAGAACTCGTCGGTGAGGTTGCTGCCGCGCACAGTGATGTCCGCAAACTGGGTGCGCCAGGTGACACCTGCATCCAGCAGCGTGACGTCACCTACACGGTAGAGATTGCTGGTCGACGTGTAGAACTCGCCATTGTACCGAACGGCGCCGAACACGGTCACAGGCAGGTCCTTGGGCGTCCAGCTCAGGACCAGATCGGCCAGCTGTTCCGGCGTATTCACCGGAGTGTTGCCGGACCTGTTTGCGCCACCCGCCTCGATCAGTTCGTCGAACTCGGCATTGAGCAAGGCGGCGCTGAAGTCCAGTCGCAGATCATCGGTAAGCCCAGCGGAAACAGACGCCTCCACGCCATCCGACGTTTGGCTTCCACCTTGAATGGTTATGTTCGGGTTGGCCGGATCGCGCGTGAGGATATCGTCCTGCCGTATATGGAAGACCGAAGCGGTGAGCTGCATCCGATCCCCGAAAGCAGACGACTTGACGCCGGCCTCATAGCTTTCACCGGTCGTCAGGTTGAAGGTTGAGTTTGCGGCGCTGATGAATAGCAGGCCGCTGACCGGCACGACCGCGCTGGAGTACTGGGCGAACAGCTGCGTCTGCGGCTGCAGGTTATAGACGGCGCCAAGTCTCCAGTTGGTCGGCTCGTAGGTGTTGCCGTACCGCGTATAGACCCCTGTGTTGACGTTCTGGATGCTGCGGCTCAGATCGAGTTGGTCGAAGCGGATGCCGCCGACGAGCAACAGGTCCGGGGTAACGTTGTAGGCATCTTCCACGAACACGGCATAGCTATCGACGTCTGCAGCCACTTGCTGACGTGTCGCAAAGTTGGCTGGCGTGTCTGCCGTGGAGAGTGTTCCGCGAACCGGATTGAAGGAATCGACCGAAGTCGTCGTGCCGAAGCGCCGCTTGGAATCGAAGTCAGTCAGCGTTGCCTCTGCACCGATCATGAAGCGGTTGCGATTGTCGCCGAGCAGCCCGTCGAAGGTGAAGTTCGCGCGATCGAACCACACGGCCTGATCATGGGTGATAAGCGATGTGGCGCGGTCAATCAGGTTTGTAGTTGCATTGAAGGTATGCGTGTCCGCGCCAAGCCAGCTGCGGTTGCCGTCAAAATAGCTGAGATCGTTCCTGAACTTCCAGCCACCGGAGATGTCGTAATCTGCACGGGCGCGGACCCAGGTGGAATCAGATTCCACATGGCCGTTGTCGGCCTCAAAGTTGACCTTCCGCATGGAACGATCCAGCACCAGATTGCCGGGGCCGGTAGCGGCATCGGTGGGATCACGTGCAATCGAGCGCGAGATCAGGGGTGT
>JAVBYB010000228.1 GCA_030824255.1 bacterium | reverse complement strand
AGAGATGGAAGGCGGCAACCTGTTCAACCAGCGCATGAAGACGCAATCCAACTTCGTCGACCCGAACGAGGGCGCGCCGGAAGCCGGCAAGCCCCTGCCCCCGGTCGGCAACTATGACGTGGCCTACACGGACCCCGGCGCCCACGTCGCCAACATCAATGGCGAGTATCGCTCGTCCTTCATCGTCTATCCGGAGAACGGCAAGGTCCCGGCGCTGACCGAAGACGGTCGCAAGCTGCGCGCGGCGATGCCGCGCCGCGTCGGCAATGGCTTCGACAATCCCGAAGAGCGCGGCCTGTCCGAACGCTGCATCATCATCGGCAATGCCGGGCCGCCGCTGGGCCAGTACCTGTACAACAACAATTTCCAGATCGTGCAGACAGACGACCATGTGATGCTGTTGTCGGAGATGATCCACGACGTGCGCATTGCGGAGATCGGCGGCAAGCATCGCAGCGACGACATCACCCAGTGGCACGGCGATTCCATCGCCTGGTGGGAGGGCGACACGCTGGTGATGGAAACGCGCAACATCAACAAGTCGCAGCGCGCCTATGGCAGCTCCTTCCTGTCCGAAGAGGGCAAGATGACGGAGCGCTGGACCCGCATCAACGACAACCAGATCCTCTACGCCTTCGAAGTGGTGGACCCGAAAGTCTACAGCTCCAGCTGGCGCGGAGAGATGCCGCTCAACCGGCTCGCGCAGCCGGTGTATGAGTTTGCCTGCCATGAGGGCAATTACGGTCTGGTCAACATCCTCTCGGGCGGCCGCGAGAACGACCGCAAGGGCCTTGCACAGACGGGCGGCGAAAGCCGCTCGGAGTAAGGCTTAGCCCTTCAGCCGCGCATTCTCCGCCTCGAAGATGGCGCGCACCGTCGCGCCATCGCTCGGCCCCTCCGCCAGCGTTTCCGCATCCCAGATGCTGCGCGGCGTATGGAAGAAGTCGCCGCCATAGATGTGCAGTCCGCCTGTGAACCGCGTCAGCGGGTTGTTCACCGAATGGATCACATCGCGCGGCAGACTGGCTAAATCGCCTACTGACAGCGAAGACGCTCCGCCCGCCTTCATGCCATTGGCAGTCCGCCTCCAGAAGATGTTGTCTTCACGGCCCGTATAGATCCCGATCAGCGCCCACATCGCATGGTTGTGCGGCGACAGCGTCATCCGCGGCGCCCACTTCGCCGCGAAGATCGTCAGCTGCGGCCCTGACACCAGCACGTCCAGCCCCGCCTCGCGCGGCTCGCCCATGGCCGTCAGCACGCTCGCATGATCCCTCAGCGCACGCGCCAGATGCTCCTGAATCGCAGCCTGCGGATCGCCTTCGCGCAGCGAATCCGTACAATCATCGACAAACCGTTCGCGGTCAAAATTCATCCGCAATGCTTAGGCTAGGCGCGGTTGCGAGGAAAGATCGTGTGTCTCCTGCGCGCAACCCCATGAAACCTCCTGCGTTCTTCCACGGAGTCGCAACAGATCAAGGAGACGCCGCATGGCCCGTCGCGAAGACGCCGATTTCAACGCTGATCATCCGATCCACGATTCCATCTTCGGTAATGACCCGGATGGTTTCTACAACGACACGCCACCGGGCGCGATCGGTGAGCGCGTCAACATCATGGGCATCGCTGCCCAACCAGAAGGCCACCAACCTATGCGTGGTGTTGGCGATACTGACCAGGGCGACCGCCAAGTCGATGGCACCCGCCGCCGCTAGGATTTTGCCGACTGCTTTACCTGCCGGCCGCTGCGGAACGCACGCGGCCGGCATACGTTATTCAGGAGCGCGAGGACGTGGGACAATTCGTTACGCGCACGATGTAAAGTAAGGAACGCCGAACATGCCCAACAATAATAAACCCCGCGATCCGAACCAGGACCAGAACCAGAATCCCACTGATCGCCGCGAGCAGGCGAACATGAACGATCCGAACCGTGATCGCGACAATGATGGCGCTCGTCGCCAACAGCAGGCCGAGCAGCCCAAGCAGGAGCAAGGCAAGCCCAATCAGCAGAACCAGAAGCCTGACGACAAGCGTGACCAGAAGCGTCCCCAGCAAGGCTAGTTCCGCAATACGATTTACCGCAGCGAACGCAGCGGTTGGAAGTGTCCCGCATCCAATGGATGCGGGACTTTTCTTTTTGGTCAGCGCTTATTATTGCCCAAACAAAAACGGCCCCGGATCGATGATCCAGGGCCGCAGTTTCAGAACATGCGAGTCCTAGAACTTCAGTCCGAGAGCGACCGTCGCGCCGGTGACATCAACCGCATCGAATCCATACCAGGTATAGTCGCCGCGCAGCTCGATATTCTCGGTGATATCGTAGGAAAGGCCTCCGCCCGCCGTGAAGCCGTCTTCGGCGTCTTCAGCAATGGTGAAGGTGTTTCCGCCAGGGGTCACCACGTTCGCGTTCACCTGCGCATAAGCATAGCCAGCGCGCGCGTGGAACTCGAACTTGTCGGAGATCGGAAGAATGTAGCGGGCATATGCACCCGCCATGAAATCCAGGCCGAGATCGCCTGACACGTTGATGATGTCGGTGAAGTCGCCATCATTGTTGTCGTCGAAGTCCAGGTCATCTTCCGAAGAGTCGAAATCGAGATCGCCATCTTCGACGCCCGCCGAAAGATCAGCTTCGATCGCCCAGTTGGGGCTCAGCTGCAGGCCGACGCGCGCAGTCACGGCGTCGGTATCGACCTCATAACCGGTGTCTTCGGCTTCGAATGTGAATGAGCTGTAGCCGCCCTGGATATACAGGCCGCCGGACTCGGTCTGGGCATAGGCGGCGGCCGAGACGCCGCAGGCGATGGCCGCGCAGCACGCAGTGCGTCGCAGGATTGCGGGGATCATGGGAATTCTCCTGATGTCAGTGTGCAGCTTGTGCCCGAACGCAGGCTGCGAGACAGCAGTTCCGTGGAACCCGGCGATTGACAGACAACGCCCTTTCGCCGCGACACAAACAACACAGTCTTCGCGGAGAATGAGTCGATCCGGCAACGATGACAGCCAGCGTCAACGCGCCATGATCAGGCGTACGCAGCGATACGATCGGCCAATTCAGTCTTCCTCGCTGACGGGAGCAGCGAAGCGCCTGCGGCCCGTATGGCAAACGCCTTCAGGTCCGCGCGCGAATAGCCGAACGTCCGCGCAACCTTCAGATACTCTCCATTGAGATCGGTGCTGAACATTGGCGGGTCGTCGCTGTTGATCGTAACCGCAACGCCTTGTTGGTCGAGCAACCTGAACGGGTGCTGCTCCATGGAGGGCGTCACCTTCAGGCACACATTGGAGCTCGGACAGACCTCAAGCGTGACACCACGCTCGCGTATCACCGCCAGCGTCGAGGGATCGGAAATCGCCGTGACGCCATGGCCGATGCGCTGTGCGCCCAGTTGCTCGATCGCGGTTCGCACGAAAGCCGCCGGTCCGGTCTCCCCCGCGTGGACGATCGCGGGCACGCCCGCTTCTCTCGACATGGCGAACACATCAGTGAACAGCTCAGGCGGATGGTCAGGCTCATACCCTGCAAGGCCAAGTGCGAAGACTAGGCCGTCACCATGCGCATCCGCCACCCAGCGCGCCATTGTCCGCGCATCGTCCATCGTCACATACTCGCGTGCGATATCAATGATCAGACCCAGCGAGACGCCATAGGCCTCGCGCGCCTTGTCGGCCGCCGCGCGGATCGCCGCCATCTGATCGGCAAACGGGATCCCGTGATTGGTGTAGTGCGTGAACGCCGTGAAGGTCGCTTCGGTGTGCAGGATGTTCTGCCGCGCCTGCTCCTTCAGGAAGTCCCACGCCATGTCGTGGATATCGTCCACGGTGACGATGGCCTTGGAGAAGGTCTGGTAGATTTCGGCGAAGTGCGGAAAGTCCGTGAACGCATACCAGGCGCGCAGCTCTTCCAGCGAATTGGCCGGCAGGGCGACCCCGTTGCGCCGCGCCAGTCTCAGCAGCGTTTCGGGCAGGATTGCCCCTTCGACATGAACATGGAGCTCGACCTTCGGAAGGCCGGCGACCCATTCTTCTGTAACGTCCGTCATCAACCATTCCCCGGCTGCGGCCGCATCCATAGCGAAGGCGCGGCCCGAGGCAACTGGCCCCTGTCTTCCGGGCTGTAACCCAGCGCCCGCAGGTCGCGTTGCGCGGGGCCGCACAGGCGGTATAAGCCCCGTCAACTCAACCT
>JAVBYB010000334.1 GCA_030824255.1 bacterium | reverse complement strand
CGCGATTCCTTCGGGAAGTAGTCGGTGAGCAGCGAGTGCGCCGTTGGCGTGCAGCCCGCCTCGCCAATGCCCACGCCGGCGCGGCTGATCGCCAGCATGAAGAAATTCTGTGCGAACCCGGCAAGAACCGTGAAGCCGCTCCACACCGCGAGCGATATCGTCATGATGAATGGACGGTCGCCGCGATCGGCATAGCGCGCGATGGGAATACCGAGTGTGGTGTAGAGGATGGCGAACCACAGGCCCGCCATCGCGCCGACTTCAGTGTCTGACAGGTTCAGGTCGCGTTTGATGTCGGGAATAAGAATGGTGACGATCTGACGGTCGAGAAAGTTGACCGTGTAGATCGCCACCAGCAGGCCCAGCGCGTAACGCCGATAGGAGACGGGCATTGGGGAGGACGGGGAAGTTTCGCCGGCCGAAGCCGGTGAAGTGCTCGTCATGGTGTTTCGTCTCCCGCCGGCGCCTCTGCTGGGCTCCGTTGAGGCGACTATGACCGAACCCGTTCGGAAACCAAGCGCGTTTCCATACCGTTCATTCGAATTCAATGCTGCGGCGCAGCGAAATCACCGACTTGTTTGACGATAGCGGCTGCGGTCCGCCAAACCTGCTGTTCAGCTTTGGCGGGCGATGGCCGTAGCGTCAGCCGTTCACGGATTTCATGCCGGACTCGTCATAGCGGTCGCCTTTGACTTTTGCGGCGAGTGCGTCGAGCCGGGCGAGCGTGTCGGCGGTGAACTTCACATTCGCGGCGCCAAGGTTTTGTCTCAGGTTGGCGAGCTTTGTCGTGCCGGGAATGGCGACGATGTTGTCTGCGCGCTGTAGCGCCCAGGCGAGCGCGACCTGTCCAGCGGTTGCGTCGAGATCAGATGCGACACGAGCGATCTCCTCGACGAGCGCGAGGTTGTTCTCCAGCGCTTCGCCGGCAAAGCGCGGCGCCATACTGGCGCGGAAGTCCCAGCCATTGGCCTGCCAGTCCTTGGACCAGCCCGCGAGCATGCCGCGACCAAGCGGGGAATAGGCGACAAGCGTCGTGCCGAGTTCGCGCGTGGCGTCGAGAATGCCGTCTGTTTCGATGAAGCGCGTGAAGATCGAGAATTCGGACTGCAGGGCAGCGATGGGGTGAACCTTGTGTGCGGCGCGCAGTGTTTCGGCCGTGACTTCGGAGAGCCCGATATTGCGGACTTTGCCTTCCTTCACAGCGTCGGCCATGGCGCCGACCGTCTCTTCGATCGGGCGCGAGAAGTCACGCCGGTGCAGATACCAGAGATCGACGTGATCGGTGTTGAGAAAGCGCAACGACTGTTCGAGCGCGCGCTTCGCGTTCGCTGCGGAGCCATCCACGCCGAGGCGTTGCCCGGTGTTTGCATCCATCTTCGGGCCGAATTTTGTCGCGATGAAAACCTTTTCACGCCGGTCGTGGAACGCCGCGCCGAGCTGACGTTCGTTGAGGCCGAGGCCATACATCTCCGCCGTGTCGAAATGATCTACGCCGAGATCAACTGCCTCTTGCAGCAGCTTCACCGCGTCGGCTTCCTCCATCGGCTTTCCATAGAAAGCGGCCATGCCCATGCAGCCGAGTCCAATGGCGTTGAGCGGGCGACTGTCGCCGATTGTGCGTTTGATCATTGTATGACTCCCGGGCCGGGCAATGTGAGCGTTTGCTCACATAGGCGTCGAAGCTGCGCCGGTCAAGCATGTCCGGGTCCTGCCACGTGTCGCAGAATGTGATCGACGATGCGGACGATGCACGTTGACCGATCCAGGATGAGGCGTAGGCTTCTACTGTCCGCGAGCTTGTGAAGCTCCCGCATCGTGGTGGCCTCGCCACTCGGTGGACCGGTTGAAGCGCCGCCCTTGCGGACGATGTGAAACGAAACACGGAGAATGCGTATGGAGGCTCCACCTGCTTAGCACTTCGGGCTCCCCCGAAGCGGAGGAGCCCCGGCTCGATCGTAAGCGCACCTGGCCAGGTCGTATCGGGTCGTCAGCTATTGAAAATCAGGAACTGAAAAGACGGTCTTCAGTGACCGTACCTTGAAAGCCATTCTCTGGAGTGGCGTGGCCAATGAGCCAAGGAAGCCCTGCGCATGATCAGCGCGGGGCTTCTCGCTTTTGGGAGGGATAGCTACTGCGGCGCCGCGATCTGCTTGCGGATTTCAGCAACGCCCTTGATCACCGATTTGATGCCATCGTCCGGTGTGGCCGACAGCGCGCCGCGATAGCCTTCGATAGTGAGGTCCGGCCCCACCAGCAGGTAGGCAGGCGAGGCGGGCAGGGCAAGCGCCGCGATCGCTATGCCGTCATCCACCGCGACGGGCCACGGATGCGACGCCTGCGCGGCGTGGATCACGAGCAGGTCGAGATCGGGGTCCTGATCTGCGGCTGAGCTCAAAGCCGCGAGGAAGTTGGCCTCCTCCGGCGGCGGCGCGTCCGCAGGCCACACGCCCAGGATCGTCCAGCGATTGCGCAGCGACTCCGGCGTGATGTCTGTTCCGTCCGCTTCCTTCACCACAAAGTTGGTGAGGGCCTGACCATTGCGCTCATACGCGGTCATGTCGATTTCCCAGCCATCGATGCCGGCGGAAGGGCCGGGCGCGGCGGTTGGTTCGGTAGCTTCTGCGGCGACGACGTCTGGCGGCATGTCGGGCGCAGGCTGTTCGCAGGCTGCAAGGCCGGTAGCCAAGGCAAGGATCAGGATAGTGCGCATGACCGAGTCTCCCATTTGCTAAAGCTTTCCGGGGAATGGGGCGGAAAGACGACGCTTGCCGCTGGGACATAACTGGCGCGACCGCGCGCTGCGGCCTAAGCGGTAGCAACAAGACGCCGGGGAGGGCGAACCGGGATGATGAAGCGTATCGCAGTCATTGCTGGCGTGGTTGTTGCGCTCATCGCCATCGCGATGGTCGCGGGCGTGCTTTACATGCGCAGCTACTTCTCGGCGCCTTCCGCCGCCAGCGTTGCGTCGGTGGTCGGCGATGTCGGCGCCAGGCGCGTGCTCGGCGTATTCGCTCATCCCGACGACGAACAGCTCGTCACCGGTTTTTTCTCACTGGCCAAGGAGAAAGACCAGGCCTTCACCGCGCTGATCACCGGCACGAAGGGCGAGGCGGGCCATCAGGTCCCCACAGTCGCGCGTCAGCAGGACCTCGGCATCGTACGCAAGGCCGAAGCGCTCAAGAACGGCTTCGCGCTCGGCATCGACGATCAGGAAGTGTGGGACTATCCGGACGGCGGCGTATCGTCTGAATCGATCGATGAGATCACCGCTCGTATCGAAGCGAAGATCGAAGCCGTGCAGCCCGATCTTGTCGTGACGTTCTGGCCCGCCAGCGGCGCCACCGGCCACAAGGATCACATGCGCATGGGCCTTGCCGCAGAGAGCGCTGTCATGCAGGCGCGCACGCGTCTGGCTGGTGTGGGCGGCTACAAGGGGCCGCGCTGGATTGCTTACGTCATCACGCCGCCAAATGGCTTGCGCACGTTCGGTGGAGAGACAGGCAAGTTCGTCGCCGACAACCAGCCCGACGCCACGCACGCAATGCCAGGCAATATTCCCGCCAAGATGCGCGGCTGGAAAATCCACGCCTCACAGGAGCACTACGTCCAAGCCGCCTACGGCTTCCCCGACTGGCTGCTCTATCTGCTGTGGGATCAGGAATACTATCGCGTGGTGGATCTTAACGCGCCCTGACGCGTCTAGAACAGCCCAAGAAATTTGGGCTTCAGCGCCTGGCACTGACCGATCTGGTTCTCGTAGCGCGCGGCCTGCGACGCGACGCGGCCGGCGGTATCCACCAGCCACGCCTTCTTCTTCCATGTGCCCTTCATGTAGCCCGTCGCACCTTCATGGTAGGCGAGGTAATGGTTGCGGTAGTCGTACTGGCCAAGGCCCGTGCGCTTGCCGGTTGAGCTGAAATACCAGCCGATGAAGTCGGCGCTGTCGCGGAAGCTGTTTCGGCTCGCGCCCCATTTGCCGGTTTGCGCCTTGTACATCTCCCACGTCGAATCCAGCGCCTGGCTGTAGCCGTGCGCTGAGGAGATATGATCTCCTTCGACAAGGCCGAACCATTTGCGGTCGCCGCGTGGCGGGCGCGCGTCGGCGTTGAAGCTGCTTTCCTGCTTGATGACGGCCAGCTGGAACCCCATCGGCGCGCCCCAGTTTCGCGCGCTGTCGCGCAGCGCTTCATGCCAC
>JAVBYB010000029.1 GCA_030824255.1 bacterium | reverse complement strand
ATCGCCCGCGAGATGTTGACCGCCCGGATTTCTTCCACCGTTTCGATCGCGCCCGCCGCCGCCTTTGCCAGAGCCCCGCCCGCAACCGGCGCATTCCGCGTCTGCATCACGATCCCGCCCACGCCGAACGCTGCCGCTGAACGGAAGATCGCGCCGACATTCTGCGGGTCTGTCACCTGGTCAAGAATCGCCAGCGGCTGCTCCGGCCGCATCACGGCTTCGCTGATATCCAGCCCGTCCAGCGCACGGCACCGCACGGCGATCCCCTGGTGCACCGCGCCAGGCGGCAGCTTCTCATCCAGCTCGCGCGGCTCCATCAGCTGCGCAAACTTGGGCAGCGCAGTCGGGTCCAGCCCCACGCGCTCCACCGCCCTGGGGCTGATGAACAACTTGGAGATCTTCCGCATCGGGTTGGCCAGCACGGCCGACGCCGCATGAAGCCCCCAGATCCATGCCTCGCCATTCTCTTCAAAGGTCTGTTCGCGACGTTCCTGATGGCGCGGCCGCCCTGCCGGTTTCTCGAACCGGCGGCCCTTCGCCCAGGGTTTATCTTCGCCTCCCTCGCGAGTGGGACGGCCCGCCGCCAACTCGTCGCGGGGGCGCTGCCGGTCCCCGCCGGGCGCAGAACCGTCAAAACGGCCCTGTTTTCGGCCGTTATTAGGCCGGTTGCGTGGTCGATCCTTCGTCACTATAAGACGCCCTCCGCTGACGGGACGACCTCCCGTTTCGGACTCACACGGGCCCGCGTCAAGCTGGCTCGTGACCCGCAAGGGCGCCCTGGAGGGGTGGGAGAGTGGTTAATTCCAGCAGACTGTAAATCTGCCCGCTTCACTGCGTACACTGGTTCGAATCCAGTCCCCTCCACCACCGCCTTCCCCGACCGATGAGAAGCTAGCTAAAGCCCGAAAGGGCAAAGATAACTCTGCGGTTCGAAGTCCTTGATTCAGCACCCACTCGATACGCTTTGAAAACGCGAGCTGCAGCAGCAGTCGTTTGTGCTCGTAGTCGCCGTGGGCCCATAGTTTCCAAGGCTTTTCGAGAAACGCGAGGGCGGTTCGAAGTGACTCGTCAAAAGACGCTCTCGGCTGTTCCGTTTGCGCCATCCGATCAGAGAGCACGAGCTTCTGATTTTCCAGCTCTTCGATTTTTGCTTCAAACGTCGCCATCACGGTTTGCGAGCGGACCATTATGACGGTCTTCTGAAGCTGATCGATTTCACCATCCAAGTTCTCAAGTTCTTTCTTGAGAGCGCGCACGCGGACGCGTGACTGCGATGCTCGCTGGTCCCAAGCGTCCTTGAACATGTCCTCCGCAATCTCGAAAACGAGAGGATCGGGCTCCAGTGCGCGCACAAATGTCTCGAATTCGGTTTCCAGAACGTCCCGACGTACGGTCTTTCGCCTCAGGTCGCAGTTTTTGTTGAAGCAGTGATAGTAGGGGTGGCGCTCACCATTGCGGCTCTTTGACCAGCTGGACGTGTACGGCGACCCGCATGCGCCGCAATTCACAAACCCCCGCAATGGAAAGTCCTCGTCGCGATCTTTTCTGTCAGGCACGTTCGGCCTGCCGTCCAGGCGATCCTGAATCTTCAAAAATGTTTCATATGAAATGAGAGGTTCGTGCTGCGCTTTACGACGAGCAATTCCCCACTGCGGGCGCTCAATCATCCCCGCATAACCTACGCGTCGCAGCATGGAGCTTACGTTCTGCGGGTGAACCTTGCCGTTCTTGTTTAGGGGAAACTCGGGGTGGCTTTCGAGAAAGCGCACGACATCGACCAACAACGGAAAGCGGCCTGACGCAAAGCCCTCAAGTGCTTCTTGTACTATCGAAGCGGCTGGCTCATCGCGAACGAGGACTTTCCCGCCTTTGCTTTTGTCTTTGTCATACCGATATCCAACCCCTTGAAACATCGTATCGAAGCCGCGCTCAATCCTCGCGGTCATTTTCTGAATGACTTGTCTGCGGTTCTGCTTTCGCTCCAGTTGACCTTGCGCAGCGAAGATAGTCTCGGCGAATTCACCCTCGGGCGATTCATCGAAGCGGTAGTTCGGGCTTTCTACCGACGCGCCGAACGATTGAATCGCGCCGCGCAACGTCCAGTGGGCCACGGTGTTGCGTGCGAAGCGTTTGAGGTCGTCGAAGATGATCACGTAACGTCGCTTCTTGTGGTTCTTTCTCAGAAAACTGAGCATCGCGACCATGCCAGGGCGCTCCATTGGATCGCCGCCAGCGGACATGTCATCGGAAAACATATTTTCAATCGGAAGACCGCGTGCCTCCGCGTACTGGCGAAGGCGATGCGCTTGGCTGTCCAGTCCATCGCCCTTCAGCACTTGTCGATCGCTCGACACGCGCACGTAGAGTATTGCCGCAATACCTTTCACCTCATTCATTTGAATCGCTCCTCCTCGCCACGTCTTGCGCGGCGCTCTTATCAAATTGCAGTTTTGGGTTGTCCGCGGATTGTACGGCGCCGTGTGCTTCTTCCGAAGAAGTTTCGCCAAGCAGACGCAACAGAGCGGGGGATGTTTTCAGGTCGAGCCGGAAATCCACCATCATGACCATGAGCTGCGCCATGATCGTCAAATAAGCGTCAGCCTCATCGTCCGACACAAACCGATGCCTGATGCGGGGTCTATACCGATCGAAATCGAATACGGGCGTTCCTGCTGGAAGCGCTTCATCGCATGGCTGGATCGCGGGAACAGGGCTGTGGTCATGAGTATCCATCGCCACCTCCTCTGCTGTTGCGCTTCACCTCGTGTTGAAAGTAATCAGTATACGGAACATTTGCGGAACTTGCAAGGAATATATACCTATTTGCCATATCCGTAGCCTCCTACAGCGCAGGCGGCGAATGCCATCTGGCGCGATGATTGATCCTTGGCCGCAGCAGGCTTGGGGAATCCCGCAAGCCGCCCGATAAGGACGATTCAATTCATCTCTCGAAGGGGGCTTACAGTCGGCCGTTGATCGGGGTGCCCATAACCCGTCGGCTCTCAGTTATCAGGCGTGCGAGATTGCTCTCTTGCCGCTGACGTTACTCTCGCACTCCGTTGGCAAGGCGCCAACTCCTTCACAGAAACTTTTTCCACAGGGTAAAAGATTCTAACGCGGCCATAAGGTGCCGACTTCTGGTACGATGGAGAGGGGTGAGCGAATGGATTACGCAGCCGAGATATCGAAGTGTACCGACAAGCAGCTTGTTAGCGCGCTGCTGAGATCGATCGACCTTCTTTTCAAGAACGACATGAAGCTTTTCGAGAACGACGCGAACGAGGAGTCCATCGCCTCTTTGATGGCGCGTTATCTCAGTGCGGACTTTCCAGAGCGCCACGTTGACGACGACTACAATCGAATGGGCGACATTCCAAAGGCGGTCACTTGGGACGAGAAGCCCAGTCTGGTTCGGCCCGACATCATCATCCATCGGCGCGGGAAGAACGACGAGAACTTGCTCGCTGTCGAGATCAAACTCTCCTCGAACGACAAGACCAAAGCAGATGACGTGAAGAAGCTTCGCGCCTATCGCAGGGAGCTTGCTTACAGCCACGCACTATTCATTCGGTTTGGTGTCAAACGGCTCGCGGGAACAGTCACGGAATGCGAGTGGGTTGAGGTTTAGCGGATATGCAAGATGTAGGGTGTAGTACCCTCATCTTGGCAAGGGAGACGCTGCGCTCTCCCGTTGCATCCCTCTGGCGTGGCGCGGCCTGACGCATTGAGCGTCATCCGCACCAGTGAAACGTCCGCCGTTTCATCCGTTCAGAAAGCGGGCGTGCCTGCCCCTTTCCGAAACTTATCCCAGCCCACCGTATGCCGATGGAGCGCACCAAGGCGTATGCCGCCCGTGGACCCTGCACCGATGCTTTCGCGCATGGAGACGAGCAAAGGGCGGTCCTGCCCGTTTGCAATCCTGACCAACCTTCGCAGATTGGATGAGCTGGTTCATGCGGGCATCCTGGCGCGCTCTAAGGCTCCGCCGCGAAGCCAAGGTCTTCGCCCATGCGGGTGACGATCGCTGATGCGAAGAGCTAAGGGGCTTTGCCCCTCGCGCGGACAAGGGCGCGGTTCCCGAGGCTCCTTCGCTTCGCTCCGTGCGCCCGCCGCGCGCTCTCCTTGTCCTTGCTACCCCCATTCTCGCCGAAGGGCATCGGTTGCTTGCGCAACCGGCTCTCAAAAATAGAGCGGGATAGATATCGACCTGACATGGTATGACTGG
>JAVBYB010000331.1 GCA_030824255.1 bacterium | reverse complement strand
GTCGACTTCGGTGAGTGTCATGTGGGTGGCGAGGTCAAGGCCGGCGGCATAGATGTCCGCGCCGCCGATTATGGCGACCTCTTCCCCGCCTGCGGCGGCGGCCATGGCGCGGGCGGCGGCCAGAGCCGGCGGCAGGCTGGAGTAGATGAAAGCGCCGGGCGCCAGGGAAATCGAGGTTGCGGGTGGCGACGATGTTGGGGCGGCCGGGGATGGGGCGCTTGGGCAGGCTCTCCCACGTCTTTCGCCCCATGATGAGCGGGGATTTCGCCGTGACACGCCGGAAATTCGCCATGTCGGCCTTCAGCCGGAAAAGCAGGCGATTATCGAGCCCGAGCTCTCCGCGCCTGCCTATGGCGGCGACGATACGGACGCGGATCGAATCCGTTGTGGCAGGAAAGGTGGACGATGGCACGGCAGACCCTGTAATGACGCCGCGGGCGGGAATGCGACACGGGTCAGTCGAAGCCCCGTTTTGCGTTCGAGGCAAGTGGGTCAAATCTGCGTATGGACGTGATCTGGAACGAGTTCGTGACGATCATCGCCTCGCGCGATCCGGCACACCTGCCATTCGTGCTCGTGGGCATGATCGCAACCGCGACCATCATCTGGTATCTGAAAGGCCGCTTCTGGGCCTATCTTTATGTCGCGCTGATCCCGATCCTGAACTGGACGTTCGGGCGGCCTGAAGTGCCGCTGGTGAACCTGACCGACCTGTTTGGCGGCATGTTCGGCTCGACGCATGAGATCATCTTCAACCCGCTCACCATCGCCACGGGCATGGTGTTCGTCATCCGCGACTTCGTTCAGCGCGAGATGGGGCACCGGGTGCTGGTGCTGATGGCCCTGGCGATCGGCTGGTCGTTCTATTACGCGTGGCCGGTGATCGCGATCGCATCGGGGCTTGCGTATGCAATCTCCGAAACCGTGGACTGGCTGCTGTTCACGTTCACCAAATACCGGCTGTCGACCCGCATCCTCCTGTCGAGCGCCTTTGCGGCGCCAATCGACACGACCGTGTTCCTTTATGGCGCAGATCTGGCGCAGGTGATGGCGGGAACAGCCGAGCCGGGGGCGATGTTCAACCTCGCCAACTGGATCTTCTTCATCCTCGGCAAGATGATCGGCGCGGTGGTGGTGTCCTACATGATCCGCCAGCGCGAGAAGCGGGGCGAAGTGGACCCGGCTTCTGCCTAGCTTCCGGGGCTGATATCCGCCAACTCCAACACGAACAAACGGGGACAAAGGGCATGCAAGTCATTCGCGGCACGGTCGAGGCGTATGGCCAGCATTACCTGAATGGCGCGTTTGGCGTGAGCTACACCTTCGTGCGTTTCGCCCTGCCCGACGGGCGGACTGTGACGCTGAACAATGTCGCGGCTGACGACATGCTGAATTCCTACCTCGTGCCCGGCGCGTCGGGCGCGTTCGCCTTCTTCCCGCACCAGAAAGCCCAGGTGCTCTGCGGCGTGGCGATCGCCGGCCGGGTCGTGGCGCCGGCCAGCCTTGGCCCGGCAAGGATGGTGGAGAACAAGCGCAAGCGCTCGTGGTTCCTGATCATTGGCGGGCTGGTGCTGACGCCGTTTGTCGTTGGGATTCCGGTGCTGATCTTCGGCGTTCTGCAGCTGTCGAAGATGCCGAAAATGGCGGGTCCGAAGCCAGCCGATGTCGAGGCGGCGTTGCGGGCGGCGCGCTAGGCCGCTGACCTAATCGTTTGCGTTTTCCGACTTCACGAATTCCAGACCTGCGACGCCCCAGGTCTGCCAAGTGACATGCGCCCATTTGCGGATGCCCTGCAGCGGCTCGATGAGCAGGACACGCTCCGGCAGGCGCGTGCCGCGGATGAACTCGACACGGGCGCCGGCGGCGTTGAGGTTCTTCACGACGACATCGAGACGCTCGCCGCCGAGAAAGGTGAGCGTGCCGGGCTTGAAGGACAGTGCGCGCGGCTGGCGCTTGCCGAAAGCGGGCTTCGCGAGGACAGCCGAAGGTGTCGCCGCGATCTTCTGAATGCGGGCCTGAAGGCCTACCGAAGATGTCTGTGATTTCTTGCCGAACATTCGCGCCTCCCAACGCGGTGTGACCGTGCTGGTAGCGCCGCAATCGGCATGCCGCGCGCGGCGCATACTGCAACCGCTGCGGCAAGCGCTGCGTCAGGCAGGCCGCACGTCAGACTGGCATCAGGAAATGCGTTGGGGATGGCGCCGGCGCGGGCCGCGAGCGTGCCAATTCTACCCTTCGCAGGTGCGATAAAGCGCGGTTTTGTATGCAGAATTTGTAGCTAGAGCGCCGCCTCCACCATGATCTCGATCGCCCAGGAGGGATGAGCGAGCCTGGCTTCGACGGTTGCGCGGGCGGGCGTCTGGTTGGGGACCACCCATGCATCCCAGACACTGTTCATCTCGCCGATTGTGGTGATGTCGGTGAGGAAGATGAGCGCCTTGAGGAGCTTTGTCCGGTCCGTGCCGGCTTCACGGAGCGTCTCGTCGATCTGGGCAAGGACGTCAGCGGTCTGCGCGGCGACGGACTGGCCTGCAGCCGCTTCGGGAACGTAACCGGACAGGCAGATGCGATCATTGTGGATCACGGCGGACGAATAGCGGGGGCCGGGTTCGATACGGGTGATCATCGTGCGCCTGTATTTCGGGAGGAACAGTCAGGCCCCCGACCAGAGGACCTGAAACAGAAAGGGCGGCCCGACAGGACCGCCCTTTTGCAGCCCTTGCGGGCTTCGATTCCAGCATAAATCAGATTGGCCTAGTGGGCCGGGGCCGGTTCCGTGGTGGTCGTGGTGGTCGTGGTCGTGTCGACCGGAGCAGCAGCCGGATCGACCGGAACAGCAGCCGGGTCAACCGGGACAGCAGCCGGGTCAACGACCGGGGCGGCTTCCGGGGCCGGGGTTTCGACGACGGTGGTCGTCGTGGTGGTTTCAGCGGCCGGGGCTTCAGCAGCGGGGCTGCAGGCGGCGGCGAGAGCGACGGTCGAAACCGCAGCGGCAACGATCAGTTTGAACGACATAGGATAGATCCCTCCGACGGATCACACCCGCCACGGGGATTAAATTCCGGGCGGCAAGCGTGTTTCGATCAGGGCGCGAAAAAGCACAAGGTGGTGAAGGGTTAGGTTTCAGTCACCTTGGGGACCCGTTCCTTAACGCGGCGCCACGGTCGGCATTTGAGCTTACATTGCAGCGCGGCAGAGCGTTTTTTGCGCAGCAGACGGGCGCCCGCAAAAAGCCTTGATTCCATTCAGTTGTTAGAATGCGTCCATACCGCATGCGCGAAGAGCACGAGAGGCGGATCAGACCGCCACCGGAGCTTTTATGTGCGCGTCGGGGGCGTAATTCGTTAACATGAAATCTTCGTAATCCCACCCAAACAGGTCGCTTTTAGACGGATTGAGCTCGAGTTTGGGCAGCGGCTTGGGCTGGCGCTGCAACTGGAGCCGCGCCTGCTCAAAATGATTCGCGTAGAGATGGACATCGCCGAAGGAGTGGACGAACTCGCCCGGCTCCAGCTTTGTCGCCTTCGCCATCAGGAGGGTGAGCAGCGCGTAGGACGCAATGTTGAACGGCACGCCAAGGAAGACATCGGCCGAACGCTGGTAAAGCTGGCAGCTAAGCTTTCCGTTCGCCACGAAGAACTGGAACAGGCAATGGCAGGGCGGCAGCGCCATGCGGTCGACGTCGGCGGGGTTCCAGGCGGAAACGATGAGGCGGCGGGAGTTCGGGTTCTGGATGATCTCGTTCTTCACCCATTCGATCTGGTCGATGGTGCGGCCATCGGGAGCCGCCCAGCTGCGCCATTGCTTGCCGTAGACAGGGCCAAGCTCGCCATCCGGGTCCGCCCATTCATCCCAGATGGAAACGCCACGCTCCTGCAGCCATTTCACATTGGTCTCGCCGCGCAGGAACCACAGCAGCTCAACGATGATGGAGCGCTGGTGCAGCTTCTTGGTGGTGAGCATGGGGAAGCCCTCGCTCAGGTCGAAGCGCATCTGGCGGCCGAAGACGCCGCGCGTTCCGGTGCCCGTGCGGTCGCCGCGATCGACGCCGTTGTCGAGGATGTCCTGCAGCAGGTCGAGATACTGGCGCATGAATCGGCTCCGCAGGTGGTGGGGAAGTGATGGCGGCGGGGGACCGGATTGGCAAGGAGCGGGGTCAATGCCGGCCTGTGGAGAAACTCAGGTCAATTGCGCCGAATGACGACTACAGCGCGGGAGAATGGGCGCTCAACT
>JAVBYB010000520.1 GCA_030824255.1 bacterium | reverse complement strand
GTCATAGACAAGGCCGCTGCCCAGGTCCTCATCTTCGGCGCCGATGGCAAGCTGCAAGGGCTTGCGCCTGCGCTCATCGGCTCTGCGGTGGGAGATGATTCCGCCCCAGGCGTCGGCGATCGCGAACTGAAAGACATTCCGGCGAAAGACCGCACCACGCCGGCCGGCCGCTTCCTCGCGGGCTACGGCCCTGCCGCCGGCGGCAAGCGCGTGCTGTGGGTCGATTATGAAACCGCTGTCTCCATCCACCCGCTCACCGATACGACGAATGCTGCCCAGCGCCAGAAGCTGCTGAACTCACCGTCCCCGAAAGACAACCGCGTCACGCACGGCTGCATCAACGTCTCGGAAGAATTCTACGCGAAGGTTGTCCAGCCCATCTTCAAGAAAGGCGGCGTGTTCTACGTGCTGCCTGACGAGGCCTCCATGCAGGTCGCTTTCCCGGCCTTCACTCCGTACAACCGCGCCTCTGCCACCGAAGCCAACAACAGCGCCAGCGTCATTGACGCGCGCGAGAATTCCTGACCTTCGCGCCAGCACGCAGATAATCCGCCGCTTCGCGCCAGGGTTCTATCGACCAGTATGACGTCGCCAGTCCTGAAGGTGAGGGTAGCACGAAAACGTCAGGCCCGTCAGTCGCCTCCTGCCGGCCAACGGTGATCCGCCCCGTTGGTTTGCCAAGCCACAGGCTCGCAGACATCTTGCTTGTGAAGGCCAGCGCGCTCGGCTTCAGCTCCGTCACCTTGCGCCTGAAGCCCTCAACATCGAACGCCTCGCGCGCGATTTGCGCATCCACGCCCCAGCCCGTCTTGCAGAAATCGGTTAGCCCCACGCCGAGGTCGAGCAGGGATGGAAACTCCTGTGGCGCGAACAGCCGTGGCGTGATCCCTGTTTCGTGCAGTGCGCGCCAGAAGCGATTGCCCGGATGCGCGTAGTACGCGCCCATCGCCGCCGACATCGGCCCCGCCGCCGTGCCCACGAACCACATCTTCAACCCGGGCGCGAGCCGATCCGGCAGGATATGCGCCGGCTCGCGCACAGCCTTCCGCGCCATCAGTTCGTCTCGCCCATGCTGCCGCCACGCCGCACATTGTCCGGCAAACTCGCCAGCTGTTCGGGCGAAAGCTTCTCCAGCGGCACGAGATAAGTGTGGATCGCAAACACCGTCGCGCTCGCCGTCAGCCGCTTCAGCGATTGCCGCTCCACGCGCACCCATGTCGGCAAGGCAGGATCGAACGGTCGCCGCTCATGCTCCAGGCGCGGCTGGTGCAGCTCCGGGTCGTTGTAGCAGAGCACATTCGCCCGCCACACCGCATTGCCCTGCTGAAGCACATCCATGACGCGGTTCACGCGCTTGGCGATATTGTCGTCATAGCGGTCCACCGGCTCATGGATGCGCAGCATGTTACGCCCGATCTTCTGGCTCAGGCTCCAGCTCGCCGGAAAGCACAGCACCGCTGACGTCAGCCTTTGTCCCTCATCCGTCTGCTCGAGAATGAGAAAGTCCTCCTGCGCCAGCCGCGCCGCCGCGACGATAGCGCTATCCTCACGCGCCGGATCGACCACCACGCCATCCGGCCGCTTGATCCCGCATTCGACGCGCGCAAACCCCGGCAGAGTCAGCGCCGCCGCTGTCACCTGATCCAGCAACGCCGCCTCGGCCTCGACCGGCCCTGCCGCCCGCATCACGACCTCGTCCCGCCGTGTCTCCAGCAAGTGGTCGCGATACGCCATCTGCGCCGCATAGGCGTCATCCACCCGCAGCCAGTCACCCTCGGCAACTGGCTGCAGCCCCGGCAAACGCGCCGCCAGCGCATCCATCCACGGCGCGACGGGCAGGGCGTTCTGGCAGATTTCGTTCGGCTGCTTCACGCGATTGAGAAACCGCGACGGCAGGCTTTAGTCAACGCGCGTCGTGGATCAGAACCGCTTGAACGCCTTCGGCGCCTGCGTTGCGCTGGCCTTGGCGATCAGCTTGCCGTCGGGATCGAACAGCTCCGCCTCGATGAAGCAGGTGGACTTGCCCCATTTCAGGATCTTCGCTTCCGCCGTCGCCGTGCCGACGAATAGCGGTCGCAGGAAGGAGATTTTCATCTCCAGCGTCGGGGCATTCATGGTCACGTTGGAGGCGATGATCGCCGCCGTGCTCATGGCCTCGTCCAGCATGGCCGCGATGAAGCCGCCCTGGATCGCGCCTGTGGGGTTGGCAAAGATGTCGCGCGCTTCAAACGCAAAGCGGCAGGTCATGTTGGCCTGATCGACATGCGTCAGCTGCATGCCCAGCGTTTCCGTGCAGGGCGGGCGTTTCTTCGAGGTCTGGAAGCGGGCCAGCATCTCGTCGTCCGAGACGCGGGGTTTGTCCTCGGGCTCGCCCGTCTGGCTCACTTGCGGCGGAACTTGTCGAGCGACACCACCGTGCCTTCAGCCGGCGCGCCGCCGTCCGTTGGCGTTGCGGAAACGGACGTCTCGCCCGAAGAGCTGAGCTTTTCAGGCAGGATCGAGGGGCCGTCAGACCGCGCATCGGCCAGATCAAGCTGAACGCCGAAATTGGCTGCGGGATCGGCAAAGCGAGTCACGGCGCCGAAGGGCACGCGCAGCGGCTCCGGATTGCCGCCAAAGCGCAGCACGATCTCGAACCGGTCGTCGTAGATGTTGAAATTCCAGTACTGGTGCTGGATGACGATCGTCATCTCCTCCGGGAATTTGTCCTTCAGCCAGTCGGCCATCTGGACGCCCGGCATGTGCGTGCGGAACGTGACGTAGAAATGGTGGTCGCCGGGCAGGTGACTCATGCCGGAAACCTTGTCCATGGCGGCGCGCACCACGCCACGCAGCGCAGCCTGCGTGAACGCATGATAGCCGATATGGTCCTTGCCGGTTCCCGGTGCCCGATCCAAACCCGCCTCCCTTGCCTCGAAAACTAGGCCTATGCCTTCAGCTTGAGTCGGTAAAACACCTTCAAGCCGCAGGCGAACCGGCAATGCCAGCCTCGTTCTTCCGGAACGATAACGCGCAACCCGCCTCGCAGGGCAAGAGCCAGTTGCAACATTTGGTTCCTGTAAGGCGCAAAGCGCCCTATCTTCTGCAGCATGACACGTCCGACGAAGCCTTACAGGTCAAGGAAACTGGGCGATCGCGACCTCGCGCCCGAAACGCTGATGATGGGGTATGGCTATTCGCCTCACCTCTCGGAAGGCGCGCTGAAGCCGCCGCTCTTCCAGACGTCGACGTTCGTCTTTGGCACAGCTGAGGAAGGCAAGGCGTCTTTTGAACTCGCCTACGGCCTCCGCGAGAAGAACCGCGGCGAGGAGATGCATCTCATCTACTCGCGTATCAACAACCCCAACCTCGAAGTTCTTGAAGATCGACTCGCCGTTTGGGATGCTGCTGAGAAAGCACTCGCCTTTGCCTCCGGCATGGCGGCCATCTCCACCACGTTGATGACGTTCCTGCGTCCGGGCGACACATTCGTGTTCTCCGAGCCTGTCTACGGCGGCACGGAATACCTGGTGCACAACATCCTGCCGCAGTTTGGCGTCACCGGCGTCGGCTTCATGGCGGAGCATGGCACGAAGGGTCTCAGCGAAGCCGCTGAGAAAGCCATGAAGCTTGCGGCGGAAACCGGCGGCAAGGTCGGCGCGATCTACATCGAGACACCCGCCAACCCCACCAACGGCCTCGTCGACATCGCCTTCGCGCGCGAAGTCGCCGATCAGGTGAAAGGCGCAGGTCCCCGTCCGCCGGTCATCGTCGACAACACCTTCCTTGGCCCCATCTGGCAACAGCCGCTGAAGCTCGGCGCGGACATCTGCGTCACCTCGCTCACCAAATATGTCGGCGGTCACTCGGATCTGATCGCGGGCGCCGCTTCGGGCAGCGCCATCTGGATCAGCCAGGTCGCCGTCTTCCGCACGATCCTCGGCACGATGACGGACCCGCACACAGCCTGGTTGCTTCTGCGTTCGCTTGAAACACTGAAAGTCCGGATGGACGCCGCCGAACTCGGCGCCCGCAAGGTCGCCGCTTATCTTCAGGATCATCCTCGCGTGGCGTCGGTCTGGTATCTGCCTTTCCTGCCGAAGGACCATCCCGACCGCGCCCTGTTCGAGAAACAGTGCGTCACCGCCGGCTCCACCTTCTCCTTCGAGATCAAGGGCGGCGAAAAGGAGGCCTTCGACTTCCTGAACAAGCTGGTGGTCATCAAGCTCGCCGTCAGTCTTGGCGGCACCGAAACCCTCGCCT
>JAVBYB010000480.1 GCA_030824255.1 bacterium | reverse complement strand
GATCTCGCACTCGGAAGCCAACCAGCTGGGCATTTCCGGCTCGATGGTGGACCTGCTGATCGTGTCGCTGTCGAACGAGAAGCTCGATGGCCTGAAGCTGTGCGCCTATTTCCGCTCGCTGGAGTCGACGCGGGATTTGCCGATCCTCGTGGTGGCCGAGCCCGACGACGAGAAGAAGGCGGTGCGCGCGCTGGATCTTGGCGCGTCCGATATCGTCATCAAGCCGATCGACTCGGAAGAGCTGATGGCGCGCGTGAAGACGCAGGTGCGCAAGAAGCGGTATCTCGATGCGCTGCGGGCGCGGCTGGACCAGTCGATGGAACTGGCGGTGACCGACCAGCTGACGGGGCTGCACAATCGCCGCTACATGCGCGTGCAGCTCGAGAGCTTCGTGAAGCGCGCGAGCATGGGCGGGGAGCCGGTGTCCGTGCTGCTGTGCGACATCGACCACTTCAAGAAGGTCAACGACATTCACGGCCATGCAGCTGGCGACGATGTGCTGCGCGAGTTCGGCCGACGCCTGCGCGAGAACATCAGGCCGACCGACCTGGCCTGCCGCTATGGCGGGGAAGAGTTCGTGGTAATCATGCCGGACACGACCCAGGCGCTGGCGCAACAGGCGGGCGAGCGGCTGCGCCAGATCATCGCCGACGCGCCTTTCCCGATCAACCGGGGCGACGAGCTGAAAGTCACCATGTCGGGCGGCGTCTCGACGGTGATTCCGCCGGATGACACGATCGACCAGCTGCTGAAGCGGGCTGACGATGCGCTTTACCGTGCGAAATCGGCCGGACGCAACCGGATCGAGCAGGAAATCCTCGACGCGCTCTGAGGCGTCCTGTCCCGGTTGAATCGCCTTAACTTCGCCGCGCTGAAGGTGCATATAGCTCCCATGGACGCGATCACCCCCGGTTCCCTGCCTGGCGAAGCCAAGCTCCGTTTCCTCGACAACGATTTCGAGGTCCTGAAGCCCGGCCGCTTCGTCACATGCGCCGTCTCCAAGCGCAGGATTGCGCTGGAAGACCTGCGTTATTGGAATGTTGATACTCAGGAAGCGTACTTCGACGCAGAGGCAGCGTTGACACGATGGAAGCAGCTAAACGGCAAGGCCTGATTGCGCTTTTGCTGGCGGGTGTTCTGGCGGGATGCGCGGGACCTGTCAGCGATGGGGCTGTCGTCAGTGGCGATGCGATGGCCGGCCCGCCGATTGTTTCCGAACCTGTCCCGCCACCTGATCTTCAGCCGGAGCCCGCGCCAGAGCCTGCGGCTGCACTTACGGACCCTTTCATCCGCTGCAGCGCCGCGGCCAAGCAGGGCGGCGCTATCCTGTGCCTGACCAATCCCCGCGCGCCGGTAACGCTCGACGGCAAGGCCGTCGCGACAGCCGGTGAAGACGGCGTGGCGCTGATAGGGTTGAAGCGCGATGCCCCCGCGCAGGTGCGGGTCGCTTCGCGCCGTGAAGGCGCTGAGCATGAGGCGTTCGCGATGGTCGACGTTGCGGCGCGCTCGGACACTGTTTCAAAGTTCACGATGGAGTGCGGCCGCATCTCGCCGCAGACGGCCGAACAGAAGCGCCATGCCGAGGTTTCCTGGGTCCGCAAGGACAAGGCACTGAAGGCGTTCGCCGCGCCGCTCGCCCCTGTATCTCTGATCAAGCCGGCGGAGGGGCCGTATTCGAGCGCCTATGGCGTCACACGTACCTATGTGCCGAAAACCAAGGACTGCGAGGGATCGACCAGCGTTCACAATGGTCAGGACATCGCCATTCCCACGGGGACCGAAATCCACGCACCGATGGCGGGAACGGTGCTGCTGGCGGACCCGGATCTCTATTACGAAGGCGGGGCCGTATTCCTCGATCTCGGACGCGGCCTGATGTCAGTGACGATGCACATGAGCCGGATCGATGTGAAGGACGGCGATACCGTCGCCCAAGGCCAGCTGCTTGGACTTTCCGGAGCGACAGGACGGGTGACCGGTCCGCACCTGCATTGGGCGTTGAAGTTCCGCAACGTGTTTTCCGACGACCGGGGTACGGATATCTGGCTGGATCCCATGCTGATGCTGGACCTGAAGACGCCAGAATAACCGTCTGCCGCGAGAGGTGGACGGGCGGGACAACTTCGCCTAGGTCGCCCACATGACCGACGCGACGCGCCTGCACCCGTTCGAGGGCCTCACCAATTTCCGCGATTTCGGCGGCTATCAGGCTGGCGAACGCCGGATGGCGACGGGGCGGTTCTTCCGGTCCGCCAACCATGCGCTGGCAACCGAGGCAGACCTTGCGAAGCTGGCCTCCATGAACATCGCGGCAGTGGTGGACCTGCGCCGCCCTCAGGAGCGCGAACGCTCGCCCTCGCGCCGCTGGGAAGGCTTCTCCGCCTCGCTGATCGAGAACCATGATCCGGACGAGGGCGCGCAATCGTGGGACGCATTCATGTCTGCGTGGGACATGCAGGCGCCGAGCTATGGAAAATTTCTGCTGGACTACTATGCCGACGCGCCACACCTGCCGCGCATCGTCGACCTGTTCACGCGCTACTTCGACACGCTGGCCAAGGCCGATGGCGCGGTGGTTGTGCACTGTGCGGCGGGAAAGGATCGCACGGGACTGGCGGTGGCGCTGACGCATCATCTGGCGGGCGTGCATAGCGACGACATCGTTGCAGACTATCTTCTGACCAACGAGTCCGGACGCTTCGAGCAACATGGCGCGACATGGCGCGATGCGATCCTGCAGCAGCATGGCCGCGCGCCGGACCTTGAGACGATGCGCTACATCATGGGCGTTGCGCCGGAATATCTCGACCGCTCGCTCGCCGTCATCAATGAGCGCCACGGCAGCGTGGATCAGTACATGCGCGATGTGCTGGGTGTCGACGACGCCAAGCGCGCCCAGATCGAAGCGCGTCTCTTCGCCTGAGCGAAATCTAGCAATTCAGGAGCGCCCGCACAGGCGCAAAGGTGCGGCGGTGTGTCGGGCTCGGGCCCAGTCTCCGCAACGCTTCCATGTGGGCGGCCACGCCATATCCCTTGTGTTGCGAGAAGCCGTAGCCGGGATACTGCGCGCACAAGTCCACCATCATTGAGTCGCGCGCCGTCTTGGCGAGGATGGAGGCGGCGGAGATGCACGGCTTCAGCGCATCACCGCCCACAATGCACGTCACCTTGCACGCGATCGGCGGCGGATCGTTGCCATCGACCAGCACATGCGTCGGCGCCACGCTGAGCTGCGCGAAGGCCCGTTGCATGGCGAGGAAGTTGGCCTGCCGGATATTGACCTGGTCAATCTCCTCGACCGTCGCCACGCCGACGCCCCAAGCTATGGCGCGCTCGCGGATACGCACGGCCAGAACATTCCGGCGTTCCTCAGTCAGCTGCTTGCTGTCGTTGAGACCGTTGATCCGGCGGCTCGGGTCGAGGATGACGGCGGCGGCCACAACCGGTCCGGCCAGGGGACCCCGGCCAGCCTCGTCGATCCCGCAGATTATCTCAACACATTCAATTCCAGTAGTGGCCATGCTCGCGTCCGGGCTTTGGACGGACTAGACATGAGTCTGGCCCCCTCCGGCAACCTGACGAGGCAAGCATGTCCACAGCAGACGTCATCCGCATCCACAAGCACGGCGGGCCCGAGGAAATGCGGTTCGAGCAGGTGGACCTCAGCCCGCCGGAACCCGGCTTCGTACGCCTGCGGCAGACGGCCATCGGCCTGAATTTCATCGACGTCTATACCCGCACGGGTTTGTATGCCGGCCCAACGCCCGCTGTTCTCGGTGTCGAGGCCGCTGGAGTTGTCGAGGCGCTGGGCGAGGGCGTGACCAATCTCAAGGTTGGCGACCGCGTCGTCTATAACGGCCTGCCGGGCGCCTACGCCTCGCACCGCAACGCCCCCGCCGAGAAGATGATCATCATCCCCGAAGGCGTCAGCGACGAAGACGCCGCCGCCGTTTTCCTGAAGGGCCTCACGGTCTGGATGCTCACCTTCGAGATCCGCCGCCTCAACCCCGGCGAAACGATTCTGGTCTGGGCAGCCGCCGGCGGCGTCGGCTCCATCCTCGTCCCCTGGGCCAATGCCCAGGGCGCGCGCGTCATCGGCGTCGTCTCGACGGCGGAGAAAGCGGCGCTCGCAAAACAATACGGCTGCTGGGAAACTATCCTCGCCTCTGAAGACGTCGCTGGCCGCGTGAAGGAACTCACGAACGGGCAGGGCGTCCCCGTCGTCTACGACAGCGTCGGCAAGACCTC
>JAVBYB010000001.1 GCA_030824255.1 bacterium | reverse complement strand
CACTGATACTGCAGCGTGCCGACACCGTTCGGGTCCGTGATCGTCGACGTGTCGACGGTCAGGGCCTGTCCTTCAAGCGGCGTCAGGTCGCTGATGATTGCAGCACCCGAAGCCGGCACAGGGAGAACTTCCGCCACCGCGTAGGTGACGAAGCCGCCCAGGCCATCGCCGAAGCGAAGCTGCTCGATGTTGCGCAGCGTGTCGATGCCGTCGGAAACCGGCAGGAAGCCGATGTCACGCAGGCCTTGCGGAAGGTTGGCCTGGTTGAACCCGACGTGGTCGACGCGGATCGAACCGTCCGTGTTGAGCGAGATCTCATAGTTCTCGACCGTATCCCAGAACGTTGCCGTATCGACATCGCCCACCTGGCCGCCATCAAGCACTTCGCGAACGATGTGCATCTGGTTCGGCACGATCGAGCGATCGAGCAGCAGATCGAACAGCGAGCGCCCGACCCATGCCGAGATCACTTCTCCCGGCGGGAAGTCTTGCGCGGAGAAGACGTGCTGCAGCGAGTCGATCGTCGCGATCTCGTTGTCAGCCGTGTTCTCTTCGCCCGACTGCGTGAGGCGGATGCGAACGTTGAGCCACTTGTCGCCGTCGAGGATATCGTCGCCGCCCTTGCCGATCATCTCGTCATCGCCGGCGCCGCCCATGATGACGTTGCCGCCTGAGAAGACCTGCTTGACCTGGTCGGACCAGTCGGAGCCGTAGATGCTGTTGAAGAACATGTCCGGCGTGATGACTTGGTCCAGACCCTCGATACGTGCGAGGCCTTCCAGATCAAGTTCATCGCGGAAGAACGAATTCTCCGTGGCGGAAACCACATCGCCAACCTGCTGAGCAGCGAAGACACGGTCGTCGCCGATGAGCACGTCGTCATAGTTCCAGCCCGACAGACCCTCAACCTTGTCGAAGCGGTTGCGCAGGATGTCATCGACGTCGTTGGTGAAGATCGGCTTGCCGAGGTCGGCGTCAGCCGACTTCTCCACGCCTTTGTACGTCACCCAGTCGAAGCCCATCTGGCCTTCGTTCCGCATGACGCTCTCGCCCTGGACCATGATGTCATCGCCGGACTCGCCGTCGAAGTCATGCTCGTCACCGCCAGCGAACATGACGTCGTGGCCGATGATGCGTGAGTTGAAGAACAGTTCGGAGTTGTCGCCGGCGGTGGTGTCGAAGCCGAGACCAGCTTCGATCCAGTCGTCGCCCTCGTTGCCGAGCAGGAAGTCCATGTCCGCGCCGCCGAGAACGAAGTCGTCCCCTTCGCCTGCGAACACTTCCGAAGCGTCGATCCCGAGGAACACGACGTCTTTGCCCGTGCCGCCCATGACGATGTCGATGCCGTTCGAGTTGGCGATAACGTCATCGCCCTCGTCGCCTTTCAGGAAGTCGAACGAGTCACCCGAGTCCGTGATGATGTCGTTGCCTGCGCCGCCGTTGACAAGGTCAACGCCCGCGCCGGCTTCGATCCGGTCATCGCCGGCATCGCCCCAGATCGCGTCGTCGCCGAAGTCGGCGATCAGCGTGTCATTTTCGTTCGAACCGCCGAGCACGACGTGCTCGCCGCCGCGAACGCGGAGGTAGTTTTCGTCCGGGCCATCCGTCGACAGGTTGTCGCGCGTGACCTTGCCGAGACCCATCGCTTCCAGCGCCAGGTCTTCACCGACCGGATCCACGCCCGTGAGGCTCAGATTGTCCGGATCGTAGTCGGCCTGGTTCTCTTCGTTCACTTCGTAGACGAAGTCGTAGGTGCCGAACGAGTCGATGCCAACGTGACGCGTCACGATGTCGTCTCCCGTGCCGCGGATGCCATCCGGGCCAGGATCCGACAGGTCGGAGTTCGCCATGATCATCTTGATGAAGGCGTTCTGCTCGAGCGAGTTCAGGAAGTTCTGACCCTGAGTACGGGTCAGGTAGTAGAAGCGGTCGCCGTCCTGCAGGTTCTCGAGCTGCAGTTCGAAGATCGCGTTGAACGTCGAACCCAGCATGCCGCCGAACGGCATCTGTTTCTCGGCGAGACCGCCGATCCAGAGGTCGATGCGGTTGAGACCAGTTTCAACGCCGGCCCAGGCGCCCGTGCCATGCAGGAAGTCGAGACGGTCAGCCGGCGCGTCGATGCCGCCGAAAACGAGAGCCCAGGCTGCGTCACGCTTTTCTTCGAGCGTGCCGGTCGTCGGGATCGACGAGTGCGTGCCGTAGGCTGCGATGAAGTTCACGACCGAGATCGGGTTCTTCAGGTTGGCGGCAAAGTCCGTCCAGTGATCGTAAGGCTCGAGGAAGGTCGAACCGGTCGAGTCGAACAGCTGCTGACGGGTCTGGTTCAGGGTCGGCATTCCGGTGTCGCGACCGCGGGCGATGTTGATCGCTGCGAGGTCGAGCGGCAGGCCGAGCAGGTTGTTGCGCAGCGAGTTGACGATGAATTCGTCGATCTCGTTGCCGCGCTCGATCGTCATGCCACGGATGACGGCGCCAACAGCGGCGTCGTCAGAGATCGTGCCATTCAGGTCGTAGGCAACCGGGTTGAGGAAGTTCGCGATCAGGCCGTTGTCGTCGATCAGCTGGCCGTCATCGCCGATACGCGGCAGGTTGTCCGTCAGCATCGAGTGACCGAAGCGGTACACGACGTTGGCGAATTCCGCGAAGATGGCGCCGTTGATGTCGGGGATCGAGTTGAACACGAACACGTCGATGTTCGGCTGGATCACGCGGGCGAATTCTTCGAACACGAGGTGCTGGTATTGCATCTCGGTCGCCATGCGGCCGGCTTGGAAGAGGCGCTCGCCGTCCCAGACCAGGCCGTTGGCGGCGGTCGTCAGCTCTCCGAGCGTCATGGTCGTGAAGGCTTCGAGCTGCTCGGGCGTGAAATCAATGTCCGTGGCAAGCCACTCGTTGATGAACGCTTCGTCGCCGCTCGACAGGATCGTCAGCTTCTGCTGTTCGACCTGACGGTTGTGCTCAGAGTGGAAGACGTGGTGAACGGCAGTCAGGCCGACGTTCTCGTTACCGCGTCCGTCGCCCGTGATGTAGTGGCGCTCCAGCAGTTCGTTGTCGTAGGTCAGACGAACGCCGAATTCGTTGAGGGCGATCGCATTGCCCGTATCGGTGTCCGTGTCAGCTGTTTGCCAGACACTGTTGTTCGTGAACGGGTTGCGGTCCGGATCGACGAATTGCGGCACAGCGTTGTGGGCGATGTCGTCAAGGAAGGCATGACCGGTACGCAGGGCGGCGACGCCGAACGTGCTGATCGGCGAACCCGGCGTGCCCGAGGCAACGATGTCGTCGGCCGTGTTGGGAATGCCGTCAACGCCAAGGCCGATGATGACCTGGGCGTAGCCCTCGGCGTTCGGGATGAACTTGCCGTAGGCATCCGTGCGGAGCAGCGGCAGGTTGAGAACGTCGCGATCTTCCAGCTGGATGCCGAGCATCAGGGCCTGCGCCTTGACGTCCGCCCATGACGGGAGGCTGTTTCCGCCCGGACCGTCGAGCAGGTGGCCGGTTGCAACCGGGCGGCCGTTGCCGTCCAGCGCGTATTCACGCAGGAACACCTGGTGAGACGGGTGCGAGGTGTAGGTCTGGTTCTGGTCGACCCACGACGTCGTCTGGTTGACCTGCGAGCCATCTTCCGACGGCGTCGCGCGCGTCAGGACCATGAAGCGGAGGTTGGCCGGAAGGTCGTCAGCCGTGCCGAACACGCCGTCAGCGCCGACCACAAGCGGATCGTCATTCTGCAGCGGGACATAGACCGTGCCGGAGCCGCCCTTGTTGATCAAGTCGAGACCATGATCGAAGAACTGGCCGAAGAACGTCATCCAGGCGTTGAACGGACGCGACAGACCTTCGTCCGGCGCAACGTTCGGGATGACGAGCGAGCCGCTTTGCGAGAACTCGAGACCCATCTCCCCGGCAAGAGCGAGGAAAGCAGCGTCCGGATCAGCCGCGACAACCGTGGCGGCATCAGCATCAGCCTGAGCGGCGGCTTCAACCTGGCTGGCAGCCGTGAAGGCAGCCACAGCAGCCAACAGGGTGGCAAGGGAAGGAGCATCCAGCGGATCATAGTTTTCGGCAGCCAGGAGCAGAGCGTCGTTCGCAGCCGTGCGAGCCGCCGAGGCGTCTGACAGGGCAGCAGCAGCGGCAGCGAGAGCAGCGTCAGCTTCCGCTTGCGTCATCTGGGCAGCCATCAGGGTGGCGAGGTCGGCGTGCGGATCTTCCGAACCGGCAACGCGCAGCGCAGCGAACAGCGCGGCGG
>JAVBYB010000412.1 GCA_030824255.1 bacterium | reverse complement strand
CAGTTCAGCTCCGCCTGTCCCAAGACCTTCGAGAAGTAAGGCGCGATGATGCAGTGAGCCGACCCCGTGGCCGGATCTTCTGGAATACCCGACCCTGGCGCGAAGAAGCGCGAGACCACGTCAAAACCTTCCGTTGCACCCGGCGCCGCGCAGATCAGATTGCCCCGCCCCCCAGTAGCGCCGCCTGAAATCTGGTTCACTCGAACGAGGTCCGGCTTCAGCGCGCGCACCTCGTCCGGCGTCGCGAAGATCGCCATCAGATACGGCCCCGCCACGACCTGCTCCGGCGTCGCGCCGAGCGCCTCAACCAGCCCTTCCGGCGTCGGCACATCGCGCGGTGGCTGCGCTGGAAAGTCCATCTCCAGCCTGCCATCGGCCAGACGTTTCACCGTCAGCCGTCCCGACTTCGTATCGAACCCGATCGACTCTCCATCAAAGCCGAGATGCTGATACAGCGCATGCGCACTCGCAAGCGTGGCGTGTCCGCACAACGGCACTTCCAGCATCGGCGTGAACCAGCGCAAATCCCAGACGCCGGTCGCCTTGGCGACAAGGAAAGCCGTCTCTGCGAGATTGTTCTCTGCCGCGATGGCTTGCATCATCTCGTCAGCGGGAAACGCATCCATCGGCATCACGGCCGCGGGGCCGCCTGCCATCGCTTTTTCAGCAAACGCATCCACCTGGAAGAAACGATAGTCAGGCATCGCAAGGCCTCCTGTTCCGGGCGCGGTCTAGCGCCGCGCGCAAGGGGCGGGAAACGATATCTGCTGATGGATCGATTAGCTCCGCTTGCCCGAGCATCAGCCCGTGCAGGCGCGCTCCATGGTCCACGTGCCGAAATTGTCCGCCACGTTCTTCATCGTGCCTTTGGCCGCAACGCCATCGAACGTCCCGCTGTAGTCGGCGTAGTGATCGTTCATGTCGAACACGAGGTTGTCCCCGTTGATCGACCAGCGGCCATTGTCGAAATTGGCGCCTTCGTCCTCTTCGTAACCGTACGGCATTTTTCCGTCGGCCTCGAAGCGCGTCATCTGCCGGTAGCTGTCGCCGTCATCCCAGATTGCAATCGTCAGCCAGGGCGTATCGTCCGTTGCGTTCGCACACGGCGCCATCAGCGCGGGGCGGTGATCCACCACCGCCGGGGCCGAAGCGCATCCGCCAGCCCCAAACGCCAGAACGCCCGCCGCAATCATCGAAACCAGCTTCACGCTCAACCTCCCACCATGCCCCGCCGTCGCAGCGGAATCGCAGTGTAACTCTCAGCCGACAGACCGGTCGCCCGCAATCCTCCTGCCACCTTAACAGGCGCTCGCCCCGCCCCGGTGAGATTTGGTGCGCTGCAAGATGACAAGCCGTCATGTATCTGTCACACAACTGTCATGAAACTGATACACGCGATTCTGGGGGCTGGAGCGGCGAGCCTTTTGCCGTCCGCACTGGCTCAAGAGCCCGCCTCGTTTGAGGCACGTCCCTTTGCCATCTCGATCAGTTCGGAGGTTCGGCCGGTAGCCGAGCTCGACCTGCGCTATCCGGCCCAGGCCGGGATGCAGGGTCTCGAGGGGTCGTGCGACGTCACCTTCGCGGTGTCGCCCACCGGCGAGGCTGACGCGATCCGCGTAGGTGTCTGCTCATCTGAAGTGTTCCGTCGCGCGGCGAAGACCACGGTCGAACAGATGCGCTTCGCCCCGCGCGCAAAGGCGCTCGACGGAGCAAACATGAAAATCAACTGGGCGTTTGAAGAGCCTGCTCTCCAGACTGCCAGCCTCGACTAGCACCACGCGCGCAATCATGACGGCGCGCCTAACCGGCGCGCCGCTTCATTTTGTGGCTGGCCGCCATTTCGCAAACAGCGTCGCAAACGCTTCCGGATCGCGCACCGGCCAACCATGGTCCACCGGACCGTTGCCCTGCCCCAGTTCCGTCGCGCGGCTGATCGCCTCGAAGAGATAGGCCCGCGACAATGCCACCGCATCCGTCAGCGACAGCCCACGCGCAATCCCGGCCGCAATGCCCGACGCCAACGTGCATCCGGTCCCGTGCGTTGCCTTTGTATTGATACGCGGACCGTCGAAGAAATGCTCGCCCTGCTGCGTCGCCAGCACATCGACGATCACATCGCCCGGCACATGCGCGCCTTTCACCAGCGCCGCCAGCGCGCCCATGTCCAGCAGCTTCTCCGCCGCCCGCCTCTGGCCGTTCAGCCCATCCACCGCCTTGCCCGTCAGCACCTCCGCCTCCGGCGCATTCGGCGTCACCAGCGTCGCCCCCGGCACCATCAGCCGCCGCACCGCATCCACCGCCTCACGCGGCAACAGCACGTCACCCGACGTCGCCACCATCACCGGATCGACCACGCGCGGCACGTCACGCGCCAGGTCCTCGAACGCCTCCGCCAGCGTTTCCACCAGCAGCTTGTCGCCCAGCATTCCGGTCTTCAGCACATCGGCGCCTATATCCTTCAGCACCGCGTGCATCTGCGCGCGTACAGCCTTGGACGGCGTCGCCACCACGCCGCTTACACCAAGCGTGTTCTGTATCGTGAGCGCTGTGATCGCCGTCGCCGCATAGCCGCCAAGCATGGTTACGGTCTTGATGTCGGCCTGTATCCCGGCCCCGCCGCCCGAGTCCGACCCCGCGATGATCAGCACGCGACCTTTCGGTACGTCCGCCTCTTCAGTGTCCCGTGATGTCGCCATGCGAACCTTGCGCCTCCGCTTGCGTTCTACCTACCCATCCAAGGGAGACTTGCCCATGCCTGCAACGTCCAGGGCGCAGCAGAAAGCGGCCGGCGCCGCACTTTCCGCAGAACGCGGCGAGACGCCGAAATCGAGCCTCAAAGGCGCCTCGCGCCAGATGGCTGATTCGATGACCGAGACCCAACTTGAAGAGTTCGCCTCCACCAAGCGGAGGAAGCTCCCGCCCAGGAAGACGGCAAAGAAAACGACTGGCAAGTCCGCAAGGAAGAAGAAATAGCCCAGCGCCCTCAGTCGGGCGTCGCAAACACCGTCCGGAAATCAAACGCCTCCGCCGTCGGCCCGAGGCGTCCAATGGTCTCCAGCCGCCCTTTCCCCTCCGCCAGCGTCGGCAGGCTTCCTGCCCTCACCCACCACAACGCCAGATAAGCCTGCATCTCGACAAACCACTCCCGCTTCCGCCGCATGACGCCGCGATGCGTGTGGTCTCGATATGCAAACGCCGCCAGCTGCTCCACGGATTCCCAAACCGTCATGTTGATGGTCAGCGTCGGGTCATCGCTCTCGCCCTCGCCAGTCATGCGCCAGACGAATCCCGGCGCGGCCTCCGCCAGTGCGTTGACCTCATCGAGCGCCGCCTCGAAATCCGCATTCACTGAATCGCTCCGGTCCACGCGGAACCTCGCGACATTTATCTGTGCGATATGCCAGCTCACGCCTGCATTCCTGTCCCTCGCCGGCTCTTGAGCGTTCCGTCTGCCGCGCCATACTGATCGCAGCATTGAGGGAAAGGCCAATGGCCAAACGAACCGCCACGCGGCGCACCTGCCCGAAGGGCCATATCTACCTGAAGAGCACAGACTGCCCAACTTGCCCTGCATGCGAGCTGGAAAAGGCCAAGGCCGGCTTTTTCATCGGCGGCATGAGCGCCCCCGCTCGCCGCGCGCTGAAAGACCTTGGCATCGATTCGCTGAAGAAGCTCGCGAAGCACACCGAGACAGACATCCTGGCCCAACACGGCTTGGGCCCCGCCAGCCTGCCCCTGATGCGCGCCGCGCTAAAGGCGGCGGGGCTCAGTTTCAAGGCCTGAACGATCAGCCCGACTTCCGCACCGGAGCACCTTTCGTGAGGCGCTCCAGTGTCTGCTCGAACTCGGCAGACTTGGGCGAGCTGAACTGGAGATGCGCCCCCGCGCTATCCTTGCCCAGAACCTTGTATGGCACGTGCGTATCCGCAACCTTGAGCTTGCCGACCTCGCCGCTGCGCAGGTTGCCCGCCGGCGCAATCAGCGCACCGCCACGCGAGAGATTCTCGATGGTCACCTTCTGCTGCGTATCCACCAGCATCCCCGGCGCATGCACCTCATAGCGTGGGTCATCCCGACGCTCGACGTCCGGCGTCGAGGTACGAACTACGCGCACGATCGTCTCGCGAAGCTTGACGATGGAGTCGTCGACATCGCCGACAGCAGTGCTCAGCGAGCGTGCCCCTTCGCCTGTCTTTGCAGCTTCGGCGACCACAACACCGACCGATTCGGAAACATAGGCGGCCGCTTTGGCGGTTTCTTCGA
>JAVBYB010000074.1 GCA_030824255.1 bacterium | reverse complement strand
ATGCCCCCGCCAGCCTCGAGGATGAGCGCGTGAAGGCCGCACAGGCCGTCGCAGTCGCCGAGATCACCAAACGCGAAGGCGCCGCCCCCATGATCGACTCGGTTGAAGCCCAGCAACAGGTCGTAGCGGGCATGAACTACAGCTTCACGATCAAGGCTGCCGGAGGCGCAACCTACAGCGTCACTGTCTTCCACTCGCTCGAAGACAAGCTCGAAGTCACCGACTACGCGAAGGTTGGCTAAGCCAGCATCGCCTTGCACACGGCCTCAAGGCCGCGTGCGTCGACTTCGTCGAACGCAGCGAAGTCTGTCGAGTCTACGTCCAGCACGGCGACCAGTTCGCCGTGCTGGAAGACCGGCACAACGATCTCCGAATTCGAACGGCTGTCACACGCGATGTGTCCCGGAAACGCGTGGACATCCGCCACCACGATTGTCTCACGCGTGGAGGCGCAGGCCCCGCACACGCCCTTGGCGAACGGTATGCGCAGACAGCCAAGCGTTCCCTGATAGGGGCCCACCACCAGCTCTCGGCTTTTGTTGGGATCGACCTCGTAGAATCCGCACCAGAAGAAGCGGTCGCCGAACGCAGCTTTCAGCAATGACACGGTGGTTGCATAGCGCGCCGTGCGCGATGTCTCGCCCGAAACCACGCCAGATACCTCGGCGACCAGCTCGCCATAAGCGGTCGCCTTGTCGGCGGAATAGTGGGTCTGCGTTTCGGCCACGGGAGGTCTGTCTAGGCTGCTTTGGTCAGCTGGCTGTACAGGAGCTCAAGCGTCGCCGCGAGTTCCTTCTGGCGCTCGCCGCTCATGCCCTCGATCGCGGTCGTCAGGCGGTGGACCGGATCATGCTCCAGCAACTGGCGGCCCGCAGGCGTGAGATCGATGCGGCGCACGCGGCGATCTTCGGGATCCGCCTTCACGACGATGTAGTCCTTGCGCGCCAGCGAGGCGACAGCGCGCGACGCCGGCGCATGAGTCACGCCAAGATAGGTAGCCACCCCGCCAACGGTCCGGGCCTGGCGGCCAGCCCGCGCGAGGTAACGGAGAACCGCCCACTGCCCTGCGTGGATCGCCTTGGGTCCTCTGGATTCATAAATAGCACGAGCAGTCTGCTCAAGCAGGCGCGCAACGACGCTCGCGTCCATACGACCAGTTCCCTCTGCGAATGCCGTTATTTCGTAGGTCAGGCCCACGGCAATACCCCCGGCAGTCGATCTTCAGCAGTAGCACGATTATTCGTTACCTGAGGGTCAATGCCGACGGCCAGGAAGTCCCGGCATGGCCGCTGCAGCACCCCAGTTTGAGTTCCATAATCTTGGCTGACGTAGGCGGAAAGGATCTCAAGTCCAGTGCAGCAACCTATTTGGGCGCCAGCAAAATAGCCGGCTCCATTCACGATCTTGGCGCCGACCGTTTCCGGTTCGACATCGAAACATCTGACATTTCTGGATAATACTGGAGCGGGTGAAGGGAATCGAACCCTCGTATTCAGCTTGGGAAGCTGCTGCTCTACCATTGAGCTACACCCGCCTCGTCAATTCAGCTTCTATCAGCATACCGATCCGACTCAAACGCATAGACTTTGTTGCGACTTAGTTGCAATACATTTGAAGGCGGAGTACGGCCCCTGCGTCATTCGGTACCACCTGAGCGGTGCATCCAGCTCGCCCGCCGCGTAATTCCGCTTGACCGACAAGGGCCGCCGTCCTGAGTTCATGTCATGAGCATGCCGGGGGCTTTTGTAATCTTTGGTGCTACGGGCGACCTTGCCCGGCGCATGTTGTTCCCGTCCCTGTATTTCCTGGACGCAGACGGGCTTTTGCCCTCGGACCTGCGGATTATCGGCGCTGCGCGCTCAGTTCATACCGACGCCGAGTTCCGCAAGGACGTCGAGGGCTGGGTCCGGGAGCGGGCCGGCGCCTACTTCTCCGAGACGGCGTGGGCGAGCTTCGCCAAGCGCCTGACCTACGCGTCAGGCGACGCCACTGACCCCAAGACCTATGCAACGCTTCGGGACCAGATCAACAATGCTCCGGGTGGCGCCCTCTTCTACCTCTCAACCTCTCCGGCTTTGTACATTCCAATTGTGAAGGGGCTGGCGGATTCCGGCCTGACCAATCCGCCCAATGGCGTGATCGTCGAGAAACCCATCGGCAAGAGCGGCAAGACCTGCAACGAGATCAACACGGCCATAGCCGAGCACTTTGCCGAGAACCGCACATTCCGCATCGACCACTATCTCGGCAAGGAGACGGTTCAGAACCTCATCGCGCTGCGCTTCGCCAACACGTTGTTCGAGCCTTTGTGGAACCGCCACAACATCGAACACGTGCAGATTACGGTCGCCGAAACGCTCGGGGTCGAAGGCCGCTTTGGTTACTACGACGAATATGGCGCAACGCGCGACATGGTGCAGAACCACCTGCTTCAGCTTCTTTGCCTGATCGCCATGGAGCCGCCGCACGACATGCGGCCGGAGTCCGTCCGTAGCGAGAAGGTGAAGGTGCTGCGCAGCCTGCGCCCCATCCGGGATTCAGAACTGATGATGCGCACCGTGCGCGGCCAGTATGCGCGAGGCGTATCGGAAGGAAAATCCGTTCCGGCTTATACGGAGGAAGAAGGCGGCAAGCCGTCGGACACCGAAACCTTCGTCGCCCTCTGCGCCCACGTCGACAACTGGCGCTGGGCTGGTGTGCCGTTCTACCTGCGGACCGGAAAGCGCCTGCCCACCCGCCATTCGCAGATCGTCATCCAGTTCCGCGACGTGCCGCATTCGATTTTCAGCGGCGCGCCGCTGATGGCCAACCGCCTGACCATCACGCTGCAGCCGGAAGAGTCGATCGCGCTCACCATCATGAACAAGACGCCGACCCTGATGCAGCAGGGCTATGAGCTTCAGCCGCTCTCTCTGAACCTGTCTCTGATCGACGCTTTCAAGGGCGAGAAGCGCCGCCGCATCGCTTATGAGCGCCTGTTGCTCGAAGCCATTTCCGATAACTCGACCTTGTTCGTGCGTCGCGACGAAGCCGACGCAGCCTGGCTCTGGATCGACCGCATCATTGAGGGATGGGCCCGCACCGCGATGAGGCCTGCGCCCTATTCGGCCGGCAGCTGGGGCCCCGCCGGCGCTTTCGCGCTCACAGAGCGCAACGGCCATAGTTGGTATGAGTAAGGGCTTGTACGCATGAGCACTGTGGTCAGCCACGAGGAAACCATCTTCCTGGATCGTCGCCGGCTCTTCATCGGCCTCTGCCAGGATTTCCAGGATCGCCTCACGGAGATCATCCGCAAGCGCCGCAAGGCTTCCATCGCTCTTGCCGGCGGCACGACGCCCGGCCCACTTTACGACGCGCTGTCAAACACGCCGCTGAACTGGGAAAAAGTCTCGATCACGGTGACGGACGAGCGCTGGGTCCACCCGGAAGATCCGGCTTCCAACGAGTATCTGATCCGCGACCTTCTGATGAAACGCCGCGCGGCTGGCGCAACCTTCGTGCCGTTCAAGACAAACCATGCAAAAGCATCGGGCGGCGCCGGGATCACCGAAAAGCGCCTCACGCCCATCATGCCGTTCGACATCTGTCTTATTGGCATGGGGCCGGATGGCCACATCGCTTCACTGATTCCGGGCGCTGACGGCTATGAAGCTGCAACTGACCCCGCCGGTACGAAGAAAGTCGCGGGCATTCACGCGCCAGGCGCTGCTGGCGCGCCTGAGCGGATGACACTTACCATTGCCGGTTTGCTGACGTCCCGTCGCATCGTCCTGCTCTTCATGGGCCAGGACAAGCTGAACGTGTACAACGAGGCAAAAGCTGGCGAAGGCGCCTCACCACTCAGGTTTTTGCTGGCCCAGAAAAAAGTGCCGGTCCACGCCTTCTGGGCGCCTTAGCTCTAGTTGGCGGGAAACGGCGCACGAATTGCGCGTCGCAGGAAGTAAGCGTCCTGACCCTTGTGGGTTTCACAGATCTCAGCCGGAAACTCCCAGCTGCGCGCCTTGTTCTGCGCGACGCCGACACTCTGGTTGCCGGACTGCGTGACGCCTGCAGAATTGTTGTCGCCGATCTGCACAAGACATGCGGCGTTGTTGTTGCCGCTCTGCGTTATCGCGCCGGTGTTGCCGCTGCCGAGCTGGTAGATATTGCCAGCGTTGTTTGCACCGTTCTGGCTAACCTGACCGGTGTTGCCGGCGCCATTCTGATAGATGCCAGCGCCGTTGCTGTGGCCACTCTGCCCAACGGCTGCGCCGTTGTCGCGCCCCTG
>JAVBYB010000577.1 GCA_030824255.1 bacterium | reverse complement strand
CTCCAGACGCCAAGCGCGCCCAGCGCCACAACCGCCGCTAGAACGGCCCAGCGGAAGCGGATCGAAAAATGGATCATCCGGTCAAGCATGTCCGCTGTTCCTAGTGGTCATGGCTCGCGCCGGACTTCTCGACGTCGGCGCGAATGAGGAAAGCGTTGTCGCTCACATAGACTTCACCGGGCTTGATGCCGCCGAGGATTTCCGTCCATTCCGGAGATTGCCGCCCAAGCTCAAGCATACGAACCTCGTATGTCTCGCCGACGCGGGCGTAGACCACCGTGAAATCGCGGAAGCGTTGCAGAGCGCGTGTTCGCACGGCGAGAGCGGCCTGCTCGGAAGCAACGGCAACGTCGCCGCTCACCGCCTGCCCGGGTCGCCACGTGACCCCGTCCGGATTGGGTAGCTCGACGTGGGCAACGACTGTCTGCGTCAGCATATCGGCTGTTGGCAGGATCGCTTCTATGTCGGCTCTCACGACATGATCACCCTGAAGGCTCTTGACCTCGATGGGCTGCCCCGTCCTGAGCCGTTCAGCGTCACGCGGATAAACGTAGAACTCCGCGTGCACCTTCGTGCTGTCCGCAATCACATAGAGAGCACCCTGCCCGGCCACATCGCCCACATTGGCGCCGCGCTCCATGATCACGCCGGAGATCGGCGCAGGGATCGCGTAGGTCTGCAGGCTGTCGCTGGAGGTGACCGTGGCAATGGTCTCGCCTTTGCGGACCTGCTCGCCGATAACCTTGCTCATGGTGATGATGCGCCCCGGATACCAAGCCCGCACCTCCGCCTTGCCTTGCGGCTGCAGCTCGACCCGTCCTGAAAGCGTCACGATATCCGCGATCTCAGCCGGACCAGCCGCCTCGACCTTTACGCCAGCGGCGTCGGCCTGCGCCTGTTCGATGGTCGTTCGCCCTTCATAGGATGCGTAAGACCATGCGTACTGCTTCCCGCCATGTGTCGCGGTCACCTTCACGTCGAAGGAGTGAGGTTCGACCACCACGCCATTGCCCCGCAGGTAGTCTTCGACTTGAGCAAACTGGAAGGTGGTCGTTTCCCCGCCCAGGCGACCAAGCTCTACGCTGAGGCCGACCTCTGCCGGCGGCACGGGCTTGTCGCCCTTGTAGGCGTAGACGTGAAACTCGGGGGGCACGCCGTCTTCAAAGATCGTCATCTCGATGGCGAAGTCACCCTCGCGCAACATGCGCCCCCGATGCGGACCGCGCTCGTAGTCGGATGCAGTGGCCTCGTGACCGGCCTCAACCGACGCAGCAGGTTCGCCACATCCTGCCAGACCCACAAAAGCGAAGGCGACTGCCAGACCGGACGCGCTGGCGGCTTTGCGAATGGACATGGACGACCTCATTGGACCGCTCCTTCACCGGCGAACGCGCCAGTCAGACGAGCGAGCGCCACGCGGGCGCCGTGATAGGAATGGAATGCGGAGATGCGTTGCAGACGCGCTTGAACCGCAATGCGTTGGGCATCCAGCACATCGAGGTAGGAGAACCCGCCTGCGTTGTACCCTTGCTGCGCAAACGCCAGAGCCTCCTCGGCGGCAGGCAGAAGCCGTTTGTCGATGGCCTCAACCTCGGCACGCGCAATGTTCATCTGCGAGCGGGCCGTTTCAGCCTCTCGATCAAGATTGCGCCGCACGGCTTCCGTTTCGAAGCGTAGCCTCGATCGATCGCTTTCAGCCCGCGCAATAGCCCCCTCGTTCCGATCCCAGAAAGGTAGCGGGATGGCCACGCCGACAACCAGCGCGGCTTCGTCAGTCTCATAGAAGTAGCGGAGACCCGCAGACACGGTCGGGTCCTGCTGGGAACGCGCCTGCTCCACCGCGATGGCTGCCATCGCCCGCTCCTGCTCGGCGGCGGCCAAGGCAAGCTCCGCGTTTCCATCCACGCTCAAGGCGACAGCGCCTGAGAACGCCTGGAACGAGGCAAGCTCAACCGTCAGGTTGGCGTCACCTCCCCAATAGCTTGCAAGCCGGCCCTTTGCCGCCTGATCCGCCAGCCGCGCCGCCTCGACCCCCATTTCAGCTTCAGCAAGCAGCGCTTCGGACCGCGCTCCGGCCAGCAACGGATCACGCGCCGCCTGCACGCGCCTCTTGACCGTCTCGACGATCTCGCGCGTCACCTCTGCACGCTGACTTGCGATCTCCAGCTCAGCTTCGGTCTTCTGCGCCGCCAGATAGGCCAGCGCGACCTGATGCATCACGTCCTGTCGGCGCACGCCGCCGCCCGCACGCGCCGTCTTCACATCGGCAGCGGCCAGCTGGGTCCGGGCATCGCGGTCACCGCCCCACTCCAGCTTTTGACTGAGTGAGAACGTCGTCTCCGCCCGATCGAACGCTTGATACTGGCTGCCGCCCGCAAAGTTCTCAGCGGTGATGTCCAGCGTCGGATTGGGCATCCGATCGGCCTGCCTGATACCAGCCTCAGCCCCCAGCAGCGCTTGTGCCGAGGCCTGCAGCATCGGCGCATCGTCCAGCGCACGCGCATAGGCGTCCTGAAGCGTCAGCGGTTGCTGAGCATGCGCTCCGCCTGCCGCCACGAGGGCGACGAGGCATGCGAACCCGCAACGGGCCGCATAATTGTGGAATGACACGGATGTCTCCTCTGTCTCAAACGGGCAGCGTCCGCTGTGAAGCGAACGCGATTGTCTGGATCAGAGGAAAGTTCGCGGAGGACGATCAGCAGGCCCGATGCTCCGCGTGTGGAGCGAGACGATCAGCTCGGCAGCTTGAGCGACCTGCTCAATCGCGATGGCGCCGAAGCTGGGGTAGTCTGCCTCCAAAGCAACAAAGCAGCCTGTGTGAACGTGGAAAATCTCGTTCTCATGCTCTGGCGGCGCAGACCCATCATCAACAGGCGCATGGACGGCAGTATCGTGATCGTAGCCATGCGCGTGAGATGCCGCGAGATGATCTGCCTCGGCGTGGATCGTCAACGCATGGATGACGCCCTGATGGACGCCTGAGAGGTCATGCGCGTGCGCAGGCTGGGCAGCAGCAGCGCCAGCCCAGGCAATGGTTACGGCCATAAGGGCCGACATGATCTGACGCACAACGGTCATCGTCAAAAGGTAGCTATCAACTGTTTCGCGGCCGTGAATGAGCCTTGAAGGCACAGCAAACCGACAAGTTGGAGCGAACGCAAGTCGGTTCGCGCGGCTGGAAGCCTGCGCGAACCTTCGACAACAGGCCTCTTGTCATTCACGCAGCAGCTGAACCTTGGCTTACGGGTAGAGAGTTCACGATCCGGGAAAGAAGCTGCCACAACTAAGCACTGCATCAATGGATTTGGCCGAGCCAGCGCGCCGGAGTGTCGTCAGCACGATACCCATGCGAGGTTTCGAACAGGCGCGAACTGCTACGAACGGGGGACTGGCGGTGAAGGTGGGATTCGAACCCACGGTACGGTTTCCCGTACACACGCTTTCCAAGCGTGCGCCATAGACCACTCGGCCACCTCACCAGCGCAGGGGGGCCTTTTACATGCGGCTGTCTGAAGCGCAAGTTACCAGCCCGCATACGCCGGTTTTGACGCGGAGCCCCCGACACCCCAGATAGGCGGCAAAGGAGATTTCCCCATGTTCGGACTCGGCAAGAAGCTCGACCTGCCCAAGGCCGGTGAAGCCCTCCCCGGCCGCGCGGCCCCGGTGGCCGTTCCGGCGGCGCATTTCGTCAACGGACACCCCCTCAAAGCCCCCTTCCCGGAAGGGCTTGAGACCGCCGTATTCGGTCTTGGCTGCTTCTGGGGCGCTGAGCGGAAGTTCTGGCAGCAGGAAGGCGTCTACAGCACGGCAGTCGGTTATCAGGGCGGTCTGACGCCCAATGCGACCTATCAGGAGGTGTGCTCCGGCGGCACAGGGCATACCGAGGTCGTGCTGGTTGTGTTCGACCCCAAGGTCACTTCCTACGAAAAGCTGCTGAAAGTGTTCTGGGAGAGCCATGATCCGACCCAGGGCATGCGCCAGGGCGGCGATGTCGGGACTCAGTACCGCTCGGCGATCTACACCTATTCAGACGACCAGAAAGCCAAGGCCGATGCTTCGCACGATGCCTATCAGGCCGCGCTGAAAAAAGCGGGACTTGGCGCAATCACGACCGAAATCCTGCCTGCGCCGGAGTTTTTCTACGCCGAGGACTATCACCAGCAATACCTGGCCAAGAATCCGGGTGGCTATTGCGGGATCGGCGGCACGGGTGTCGCCTGTCAGGTCGGCGCCGGCGTGGAGGCCTGAGCCACCAGGCACGGCGCGGCGCGAGTTTTGCAAGAA
>JAVBYB010000453.1 GCA_030824255.1 bacterium | reverse complement strand
CGCATCCCCTCCTCTTCGCTCGATGCGGAGGACGCGCCCTTCGCGCATGTGTCTGCGTATTTCGACATCGCGGCGCAAAAGAAGGACCAGTTCGAACACACAATGGCGTGGGTCGACTGTTCATCCGGCGGGGCGCGGCTGGGTCGCGGTATCCTGTCATCCGCCAACTGGTATGCGCATGGCGATCTGACGCCGCATCACGAGCAACCGCGCAAGGCCGTGCCGGTGGAGGCGCCGGGCTTCACGCTGAATGCGCTGACCGTGCGCGCGTTCAACAGCATGCGGCACGAGATGAAGGCGATGCGGACGGGACCTTACCGCACGCATTACGAGGCTTTCCTCTATCCACTGGACGGAATTGCGAACTGGAACCGGCTCTACGGCGCGAAGGGCTTCTACCAGTACCAGTGCGTGCTGCCGCCCGCGACGGCGCGGGACGGAACCGTTGAGCTGCTGAAGACGATCGCGGCGTCGGGACAAGGGTCGCCGCTGGCCGTGCTGAAGGATTTCGGGCCAAATCCGCCGGTGGGGATGCTGTCCTTCCCGATGGAAGGGACCACGCTGGCGCTGGATTTCCGCAATCAGGGCGACCGGACACTCAAACTGATGTCCGACCTCGACGGTATCGTCGCCGGAGCGGGCGGACGGCTCTATCCGGCCAAGGACGGACGCATTTCGCCGGCAATGTTTCAGTCAGGATTTCCGAAATGGCAGGAATTCCGTGATTACGTCGATCCTGGCCTGTCCTCCGCTTTCTGGAGACGGGTGTCGGCCTGATGGCCGCAGCACCGGGAAACACACACGTGGACACTGCGACCAAGCCGCCAGCACGCGCCTCGAACCGCGTCGTCATCCTGGGCGCACTCTCCGCCATCGCGATGGCGGCGGGGCGTATCTACGCGAAGGAAGGCGCGGCCCTCACGCTGGTGGCGCGCAACCCGGAGCGGCTTGCGGCGCTGGCAGCCGACCTGAAAGCGCGCGGCGCCGTGCAGGTCGAAGTGGCTGCGATGGACCTTGAGGCCGAAGCGCCGAACGCCGCCACGCACCTTGCCGACTGGTCGAACCGCATGGGCGGGCTCGATCATGTGCATCTGGTCTATGGCTATCTCGGCACGCAGGAGAAGGCATCGGCGGACACCGCTGAACTCGCGCGCATCACGACATCGAACTACACCTCGGCCATTCACTGGAGCGAGGCCACGGCCAACATCCTGCGCAAGCAGAAGCACGGGACGCTGGTGGCCGTGTCGTCGGTGGCCGGCGATCGCGGGCGGCAATCCAACTATGCCTATGGCGCAGCCAAGGGCGGCATCGCCCTGTTCGTGCAGGGCATCGCGCACTCGCTTGCCGGCACCGGCGCACGGGCCGTGGCGGTGAAACCGGGCTTCGTGGACACGCCGATGACGGATGGCATCAAGAAGGGCGGGCCGTTGTGGGCGAGCGCCGAACAGGTTGGCCGGGTGATCCGCCGCGCGGCTGACAAGGGTGGCCCGATCCAGTATGCGCCGGGCAAATGGCGGCTGATCATGATGATCGTCCGATCTGTCCCTTCCTTCATCTTCCACAAGACGAAATTCTGACGCCGGAGCCGGCCCGACAGGGCGCTGGCGACACGCAGGCCGGTCTAACGTGGCGGTTTCCATAGCCCCCGTGCGGCTGCTGCTTGACTTTCGACCCAATGCGCCTGCTAAGCCTGCGGTCGAGAGCCGTTTTATTCCCTTTCGAGGTCGGAGCAGTCCATGCGCGTGACGATGATTGGCGCCGGATATGTGGGTCTGGTGTCGGGGGCCTGCTTCGCCGACTTCGGCCATACCGTGACCTGCGTGGACAAGGATCCGGGCAAGATCGAGCGCCTGGAACAAGGCGTGATGCCGATCTTCGAGCCGGGCCTTGCCGAGCTGGTCGCCACCAACGTCAAGGAAGGCCGGCTGTTCTTCACGCTGGAGGCCAAGGAGGCGATCCGGAACGCGGACGCGATCTTCATCGCCGTGGGCACGCCGTCGCGCCGGGGCGATGGCCACGCTGACCTGTCCTACGTTTATGCAGCCGCGAAAGAGATCGCCGAGCACATGGATGGCTTCACTGTCATCGTCACCAAGTCGACCGTGCCGGTCGGCACGGGGGACGAAGTGGAAGATATCATCCGCAAGACCAACCCGAACGCCAAGTTCGCCGTGGTGTCCAACCCGGAATTCCTGCGCGAGGGCGCGGCGATCGGCGACTTCAAGCGGCCGGACCGCGTGGTGGTCGGCACAGACAGCGAAGAGGCGCGCGAAGTGATGCGCCAGCTCTATCGCCCGCTTTTCCTCAACGAGACGCCGATCCTGTTCACCGAGCGTCGCACGTCCGAGCTGATCAAGTATGCGGCCAACGCCTTCCTCGCCGTGAAGATCACCTTCATCAACGAGATGGCGGACCTGTGCGAGAAGGTCGGCGCGAATGTGCAGGACGTTTCCAAAGGCATCGGCCTCGACAACCGGATCGGGAAGAAATTCCTCCATGCAGGCCCCGGCTATGGCGGCTCGTGCTTCCCCAAGGACACGCTGGCGCTGACCAAGACGGCCAATGACGCGGGCAGCCCGGTGCGTATCGTCGATACGGTGGTGGAAGTGAACGACGCGCGGAAGAAGGCGATGGCCGGCCGCGTGATCAAGGCGATGGGCGGCGATGTGAAGGGCAAGACGATCGGCGTGCTGGGTCTCGCCTTCAAGCCCAACACGGACGACATGCGCGATGCCCCCTCGCTCGACATCATCCCCGCCCTGCAGGCGGCGGGCGCGCGCATCAAGGCATATGACCCGGAGAGCATGCACGAGGCCGGCAAGCTGCTGACCGAGGTGGAGTTCTGCGATGGGCCGTATCATGCCGTGGACGGGGCGGACGCCATCGTGCTGATCACGGAATGGGACCAGTTCCGGGCGCTTGATTTCGACCGGCTGAAGAAGCTGCTGAAGACACCGACCGTGGTGGACCTGCGCAACGTCTACCAGACTTCGGACATGAAGCGGCGCGGCTTCAACTATGTCAGCGTCGGGCGGCCATAGGGGCGAAGCTTTACAGGACGCCCGGCTGCCCGCATCACTCGCGCTGATCCATCAGCCATGCGAGGGGCCATGACACGGGCTAGCTCACTTCTGGAAAACCGTGCGCTCGTTTCGGGCGGATCGGGATTTCTCGGCTCTCACCTGTGCGACCGGCTGCTGGGGCGCGGGCAGGAAGTGCTCTGCGTGGACAACCTGTTCACCGGGCAGAAGCGCAATGTGGCGCACCTGCATGGCAACGCGAAGTTCGAGTTCCTGCGCCACGACGTGACCTTCCCGCTGTTCGTGGAGGTGGACCAGATCTGGAACCTCGCCTGCCCGGCATCCCCCATCCACTACCAGCACGATCCGGTGCAGACGACGAAGACGAGCGTGCATGGCGCGATCAACATGCTGGGCCTTGCCAAGCGTCTGGGCGCGAAGATCCTGCAGGCGTCGACGTCTGAAGTGTATGGCGACCCGAGCGTGCATCCACAGACGGAAGACTATTGGGGCAATGTGAACCCGATCGGGCCGCGTTCCTGCTATGACGAGGGCAAGCGCTGCGCCGAGACGCTGTTCTTTGACTATTACCGGCAGCATCAGCTGCGCATCAAGGTGATGCGGATCTTCAATACCTATGGCCCGCGCATGCATCCGAATGACGGGCGCGTGGTGTCGAACTTCATCGTACAGGCGCTGAAAGGCCAGGACATCACCATCTATGGCGATGGCCAGCAGACGCGGGCGTTCTGCTATGTCGACGACCTGATCGAGGGCATGATCCGCCTGATGGATTCGGGCGACGATGTCACCGGTCCGATCAATATCGGCAATCCCGGCGAGTTCACCATGCTGCAGCTGGCCGAGACCGTGCTGAAGCTGACGGGATCGAAGTCGAAGCTGGTGAAGCTGCCTCTGCCGGCGGACGATCCGAAGCAGCGTCGCCCGGATATCACGCGCGCGAAGAGCACGCTGGGCTGGGAGCCGAAAGTGCAGCTGGAGGATGGCCTCAAGGAGACCATCTCGTATTTCAAGAAGCTACTCGAGGAGTAGCCGCACCTCGTCCGCAATCGCCAGCGAGGATGTGAGGCCCGGGCTTTCGATGCCGAACAGGTTCACGAGGCCGGCGATGCCGTGGAGCGTGGGGCAGTCGATGCGGAAGTCGGCGGCGGGTTCGCCGGGGCCGGAGAGTTTGGGGCGGACGCCGGAATAGTCGGGGGTGATGACGCCGTCAGGGAGGCCGGGCAAGTAGCGGCGTATGGCGGCGTAGAAC
>JAVBYB010000463.1 GCA_030824255.1 bacterium | reverse complement strand
CGCTTGCGGTCGCCACTGGTGCGGTGTTCTCGTGGAAGGCCAGGCAGCGCTCCTGCCACTCCAGCCCCGCAAACGCGATCAGGCGGCGCGCTTCGCCCTCCACATCGAAAACAAGGTCTTCGTAGCCCACCTCGGTAAAGCGATCCTTCGGCAGCGCCTGTCGGAAATGCGCCATCAGCGCATCGAAGCGTGCGTAGTAATCCGCCGTCCATGCAAGGTCGTAGGCGTAACCGTAGTAACTGTACGCCGTCGCGAACAACTGGCGATAATTGCTGAGGATCGTATCCGCCGGATTGCGCCGCAGGCATACGATGCGCGCGCCGGGCAGGGCGCGCAGGATCAGCGCGGCATAGAAGAAGTTGAGCGGCATCTTGTCGACGAACCGCCTGGACTCGCCCACCACGCGCTGCGCCCGTGCGAGATAGCGCTGGCCGACCACGCCGAGATCAACGTCCTTCGCGCCAAGCAGCGTTTCGGCGTCCAGCACGTAAGGCGAGGGCGTTCCCGCCGCCCGCTTTGTCTCCAGCGCGAAATCGCTGAGCTCACCGGCGGATGCGACTTCGCTGTGGCTTGAGAGGATGCGGTCAACAAGCGTCGTCCCCGTGCGCGGCAGGCCAACGACGAAAATCGGTCCGGCGGTCGTGTCCGTTCCTGTCTTTCCCATCGCCGTCACGCTATTGGCCGCCGCCGCAAACATGCGCTCGACCTCGGCCGCATCGTAGGGGACTGCATCGCGCTTCATGGCCTTGGCCCGCCCGAGCCAGCTCATGGCGGCAGGCGCATCGCCAATGTCTTCGCTCGCTTTCGCCAGCGCATGGCCGATGTGCAGCTTGTCATCCGCCTGCGAGAGTTGCGGGAACAGCGCTTCCAGCGGCGCGATGTCGTTATGCGCGGCCGTCTGCTTGCGCATCAGCACCAGGGACGACCAAGCCCGCACATTCTCCGGCTCCTGCGCGATCGCGCGCCGGAACGCGTCCTCGGCGCCATCGAAATCGCCGATGAACTGCAGCGCCGATCCCAGATTGTAGAGGAATGCGGCGTTCTCGGGCTCGCGCTCGACGGCTTGCCGGAAGAACGGCGTTGCATCCGCATGCAGGCCCAGCCGGCTGTGCACCACGCCGATCGTGTCGATTGTGCGCGCTGACGGTTGCTCGCCCTGCGCCGCCGCGCGCGCATCCTCCAGCGCCTTCTCGCGGTCGAACAGCGCCACATGGCTGCGGGCGCGCTCGGCAAGATAAGCTGCGCGCCCAGGCGCGAGAGTCAACGCGCGATCGAACAACTCGCAGGCCCGCCGATGGTTGGCGTGGTCCGCCGCCAGAACACCGAGCAGATAATAGGCATGTGCGTTCAAAGGATCAGCACGCAGCACTTCCATGCACTCGCCGTGTGCTTCGCGATAGCGACGGTGAGCCAGGTGTTCCGCAGCGGTGTCTAGGAGATTTTTCAGATGCTCATCCATGTCGCTGCGTAACAATTGCGCCCAACATTTAAGCGAAGCTGCCTAACCGTCAGACGCTCATCCGGACGTTAGGCGAATTACCCTGCGAAATCGGAATGCCGGAATACCAAGACATTTGAAATGTGTCCGCGCCGCTGTCTAGCCATACGGCAGGACTTCAAATCTCTCTGGGACATCAACATGAAGAAAACGCGTCTGCTACGCACATCCGGCCTGATCGCCCTTGCGGTCGCGGGTGTTGCAGCAGTGCCTGTCGCTTCGGCGCAGGGAGCCGGGCCGGCCGCCGACAGCGACGTGGTGGTCATCACTGCAACCCGCCGCGAGGCCACGGTTCAGGATGCGCCGATCAACATCGCGGCCGTCGGTGAAGCGCAGATCGAGGAGCAGGGCTTCTCCGAACTCGCTGACGTACTCGCCTACGTGCCAGGCATCAGCATCGTCGATCGCGGCGGCCGCCAGGGCAACCCGATCATCGTCCGTGGTCTCAACGCCGATCCCATCGGCCCCGGCGATGGCGACAACAGCGGCGGCGGCACCGTCGCCACCTATATCGGCGAGATCCCGATCTTCGTGGATCTAAAGCTGAACGACATGCAGCGTGTGGAGGTCCTGCTCGGGCCGCAGGGCACGCTTTACGGCGCCGGTACGCTCGGCGGCGCGATTCGCTACATCCCGAACCGTCCCGATTTCTCGGGCGACTCGCTTTCGGTTCGCGCCGAGACCTTCCAGTATTCGGAAGCTGAAAGCCTCAGCACGGACGTCGGCTTCACCTTCAACAAGGCGATCACCGAGAACTTCGCGATCCGCGGTTCGCTCGACATGCAGAACGACACCGGCTTCGTGGATCAGCCCTATGTCGTGCGCGAGATCGGTGTTTCCGAGCCTGATCCGGATTTCAACGACCCCGCCGCTGTCGCCGCCAACCTGCGCAGCATCGAGGATGCTGACAGTGAAGACGTGCTCTCCGGCCGTATCGCTGCGCGCTGGGCGCCGTTCGAATGGCTCGACGGTACGTTGACGTATTACTATCAGGACTCGGACATTGGTGGTCGCCGCATCTCCAGCGCGCGCTCCACGGTTCCGGCCGGCCAGTTCGACAACGCCAAGCGCGTGGAAGAACCGAACAAGCTGAAGAACGAACTGCTGGCCCTCGAGGTCACGGCTGATCTCGGCTTCGCCGAGCTAACCTCGGCCACCGGCTTCAGCAAATACTCGGAAGACGGGCAGCGCGACCAGACCGACCTGCTGATCTCGCTGGAATACAGCTACGAAGCCTTCCCGACCTTCACGGCGTTCACGCGCGAAGAGGGCGAGGAAGAGCGCTTCAACCAGGAGATCCGCCTGGTGTCCACGGCGGACGGTCCGCTCAGCTGGATCGTCGGCGGTTTCTACAACGAGTTCGATCTCGTCGGTTACTCGGCTGAATATACGCCCGGTTATGCGGCCTTCGCAGGCTTCGACCGGCCGGACGATCTCGAATACTATTCGCAGGCCAAGGCCAATCTGGTCGAGCGCGCCATCTTCGGCGAGGTCGCGTATGACATTACCGACGCCATCACGCTCACCGTTGGCGCGCGCGCCTACGACTACAAGCTCAAGGAGTTCAGCGCCGTAGACTTCCCGCTGTTCGACCCGGCCTTCGTCGCCCCGTCCCTGGACCAGATCGCCGATCAGGACTTCGATGCAACTCTCGGCCAGGAAGACGACGGCATCCTTGGCAAGGTGAACCTCGCCTGGGATGTGACGCCCGACCTGCTGGTCTACGGCACGGTCAGCCAGGGGTATCGCATCGGCAACTCGAATGGCCTCGGCGAGTGCGGACCGTTCGATCCCGATGCCCAGCAGGGCGCCTGCGCCCTTGCGCCGGGCCAGCAATACGGACCCAACCCCGGCGACATCTCGATCCGCGACGAGCGGCAGTATCTCGCGGACAAGACCAATAACTACGAGATCGGCGCCAAATCCGCCTGGCTCGGCGGCGACCTCATCGTGAACGGCGCGCTCTACTTCATCGAGTGGGTCGATCCGCAGGTCTCCTCCGCCACGGTCAACGCCTCGATCCCGATCACGGTCAACGCGGAAGGCGCGGAGTCGAAAGGCTTCGAGCTCTCCGGCGACTGGCAGCTCACCGATCAGTTCCGCCTGCGCGGCAGCTACAGCTTCACCCAGTCCGAACTCACGGCGGCTGTGCCTGACCTCGTGCGCACGATCACCCCGCCGGGCTTCGGCGCGGCGTTCGAGGATGGCCTGTCGGGCGACCGCCTGCCGGGCTCGCCGGAGAACCAGTTCTCCGTCTTCGCCACCTACGACCAGCCGTTCTGGAATGGGGATCTGGCCTGGAACGTTGGCTATGCCTGGCAGGGCGACGTGCTCTCCCGCGCCGGCGGCCGCGGCTCCAGCCTGACGCTGGATGCGTTCGGCATCGCCAACGCTTCGGTGGTTTATGACGCGGGTGACTGGAAGGGCACGCTGTTCGTCAACAACCTGCTCGACGAGTACGCCGAAACGGGCGTCACCGGCACGATGCTGTCCAACCAGACGGTGAACGGCGCCAACGTCCGCAGCTACTACACGAACATCGCCCCGCCGCGCGCCATCGGCGTTCGCTTCAGCTGGGATGTCTTCTAGGCCGGATCCTGACAGGTCTGGAAACCACGCCGGCCCGCGCCTCTCGCGCGGGCCGGCTCGTTTTCGGCGACCATGCCGGGCAGGGCCCCAGACCCTAGCCAGCCCACTCCCTGAACCCCAACCCCCGGATTCTGGGCCATAAATCGCGACTTTGCGCCCCAGCCATTACGCACTTGCGCAGGAACAAACCCGCCTATACAAACCGCCCCTCA
>JAVBYB010000294.1 GCA_030824255.1 bacterium | reverse complement strand
GCATCACGGTGAAGGCGGCGCCACCGGCGACAGCGGCGGTGAGGACGGCGGAGGCGATCAGCGGCCCCTTGCCGATTCCACGGCGGCCGGAGCTGACGGTATCGACGCGGCGGCCCTGCCGGGCGGCGCGGCGGGCTTCTTCCAGATAGCTGGCGGAAAGGCGTTCGCGGCCTTCCTCATGCGGGAGTTCGGCGATGAAGGTTTCGGCAGGCGCCGGCATGGTGGGCGATGCAAGAAATTCATCGTCGGCCTCAAGCAGGTCCTCGATGCGGTTGGCGGATTGGGTTTGCGGCGCCTGCTGCGTGGCCTCGTCGAACAGGTGAGAGTCGCGCGGATCGGCGGTGTCGAAAGGCGGCGGTTCAATGCCGACTATGTCGGTGGTGTCCGAGATCTCGTCCGCGATGTCGATCGCTGCGAGGACGGATGCAGACGGAGCGGCACGCACGCTTTCCGGCTCCATGATGTCGTCTTCGAGGATGACATATTCGTCGGAGATGATGGGGATATCGCGCGAGATTTCCGGCTGCTGTTGTGGCGCGCGGGGGCCGTCCTCCATGACTTCGAGGCGGCGGGCGAGCGAGGACACAGTTTTCTGCACCGGCGTCAGCGCGGCGACGGCCTGTTCGGCGGACTCGTCCATTCGGCGCTGGACTTCGGAAAGCACGTCCGTGAGGCGCGCTTCATAGGAGCGGCCGCTTTCGGCAAGACGGTCGGCGACAGCGCGCTGCGAGTCCTGCGATTGCGACTGCAGGCGTTCAACGGCGCGGGCAACCTGTTCGCCGATCTGGCCGATAGCCAGCGCGCTGCGATGTTCACTTTCCTTGACGCGCTCGTCGAGGCGATCGGCAAGACGGTCGATTTCGGTGCTGTCGAGCGGGCGGGCGGCGAGCGCGGATTCCGCAATCCGCTCGTTGACGCGCTGGAGGCTTTCATCGTGACGGTGCTGCAGGCGTTCGGCGACGAGTGCGATCTGTTCTCCCACCGCGTCGATGGCGCCGGCGCTGCGCTGTTCGAGCAGCTGCATCTTGTCGTCGATAACCGCGTTAATTTTTCCCACTTCCTTGCCGAGGCGGGCGTCGATCGTGTCCGCGAGGCTCGCGATTTCGCGACGGACGTCTTCGATGGAGCGGCGGTCGTCGCGCGATTCAACGGCGCGCAGCCGCTCATCCACGGCGCGGGACAGGCGGTCAACCTGCGTGCTCATCTGCTCAATGGCGTCTGCCTGTCGGGCTTCGGAGACCTGGATCTGCTGTTGCAGGTCGCGGATCGTGCGTTCGAGGCGCTCCACTTTTTCCGGATTGCCGGACCGAACGGCATCGTCGATGCGGCGCTCCATATCCGCGCGCATGGTCTGCATCGGACGGGAGATGTCTTCGGACAAGCTGTCGATGCGTTTCTGGAAGGCCTGCTGGAGCTGGGCCATGTCTTCGGACGACGTTCCGCCGCGATGGACGCGCTCGTCGATCTCCGTGACGGCGCGCTCGAGAACGCCCACAGCGGTGTCGGTCTTGCGTTCGGTGCGGTTGACGCGATCGCTGATGCGGGCGACCGCTTCCCCCAGCGAGTTCATTGCTTCGCGGGTCTTTTCGTCGATGGCGTCAACGCGGTCGAGGACTTCCTTCGACATGGCGCGCGAGCGCGTGAGGTTCGACTCCAGCGCGCGTTCCATGCGCCAGGTGGTGTCGCTGACGGCCCGCTCTGCCTTGGTTTCGAACAGTTCAAAGCGAGAAGCGGCGTCCGCAATCTTGGAGATGCCGGCTTCGATGCGGCGCTCGCTGGAGGTGATCTTCTCTTCGATCTCGTCAATACGGCCGTTTACGCCAGCCTGATTGGTGCGCACGGCGTTGTTGACGACCTGATCGACCGAACGGGCGACGTCGTCGACGCGCGAGGAGACTTCACCGACCTTTTCGTCGAACAGGGTGCGGAGCTGGTGCTGCTCCCGTTCGGCGTCGTTCATGCGAACGTGCAAGGTTTCGGACAGGCGGCCGAGTGAGGCTTCGAGGGATTTCAGGCCGTCGAGGGTCTCGCTGGCGCGGGTTTCGGATTCAAGGCTGTCGATGCGGGTACGCAGGGCGCTCTGAGTCGCCTCGATTTCCCCCATGGCGCGGGTGACGCGCTCAAGGGCGTGGAGCTGGGCCTTGCCGGAGGCGTCGACCTTGCCCATGAGGCCCAGGATGGACTTGTCGATGCCCGAGACCGAGCGAGCCGAGCGGGAGGTGGAGGCCTCCAGACGCTGGGACAGCATGTCGATCTCGTGGGACATGCGACGCAGGTCGCTGTCCGCCGCCGCGGCGCGGGGCAGGGGGGCACCTAAATTCACTTCCTGGAATTCGCCCTCATCGCCTTCAAGCAGAAGGGAATTCAGATACTGACCGAGGGTCACGCCCTGACGCTGGGCGCGTTCACGGGCAACCGACCGCGCCTTCGGGTCGATCCCTTTCACACTCCAGGGGGCCTGAGTCATGTCCTGCTCCGAATCGAGCCCAGAGAATCTCTGGACCCTAGTACGTAGGCAGTTGGCAATCAGGGACTTAAGAGCGCGTTAAGCATAAATCCGTGGACGAGGTTCCATGCTTCCGGAACACATTGACGCAGGGGGTAGCTAACGCTACGTTTCCCGGAGCGTTAATGAAACAGACGCGGCCTGTGCTCCCCCACAGAGCAGATAAAAAATGCAACGGGAGGCAGAGTTTGAAGACGTACACAATCAGTGAACTTGCGCGCGAGTATCAGGTTACGCCGCGCGCCTTGCGTTTTTACGAAGACAAGGGATTGCTCTCGCCGACCCGCGACGGGCTCAACCGTGTCTATTCAACCCGCGACCGCGCACGCCTGAAGCTCATTCTCCAAGGGAAGAGCGTCGGTTTCTCGTTGCAGGACATCCGCGAAATCCTTGACCTGTACACGCTGGAAGGTCACCGCGCGCAGCTGAAGCTGTCGCTCAAGAAGTCCCGCGACCAGATCAAGAATCTCGAGAAGCAGCGCGAGGATATCGAAGCGGCTCTGGAGACCCTGCAAAAGGGCGTCCGCTGGTCCGAAGAGAAGCTCCAGGAACTGGGACCGGGCCCCGATGTCGAGCAGTCCGCCCGCGCCTATGAACGCGTGGCGCGCGCCGGCCTCGATGGCGACGGTCATCTCGACGCCTGACGCAAAGACAGTCTCGACGGCTTACCGCTGAGTGGTATGACGCCGATGCGATTGGCTGCCGGCGGCGCGGTTGCGCCCGCCGGCAGTTTCACATCATTTCTGCAAGTGAGGACTTATGGCCAAGTATCAGGCACCGCTCAGGGACATGAAGTTCCTGCTCAACGAAGTGCTTGAGATAGGGACATATTCGAACCTGCCGCGGTTCTCGGACGCACCGCCGGACGTGGTGGATGCCGTGCTGGAAGGCGGGGCGCAGTTCGCGCAGGAAGTTCTCCAGCCCATCAACGCCATAGGTGATCGGCAGGGCTGCAAGCGCAATCCGGATGCGTCAGTGAAGACGCCGGACGGGTTCCGGGCAGCGTTCAAGCAGATGTCGGACGATGGCTGGATGGCGATGTCGGCCGACCAGCAATGGGGCGGACAGGGCCTCCCCCGGGTCGTTTCGATTCCGTTCCTCGAGATGTGCTCATCGGCCAACATGGCGTTTTCCATGTATCCGGGCCTGACGCGGGGGGCTGCGGAAGCGATCCAGGAAGGCGGTTCCGACGAGCAGAAGAAGACCTATCTGCCCAATATGATGACCGGCAAATGGGCGGGGACGATGAACCTGACCGAGCCCCAGTGCGGCACGGATCTGGGCCTGATCCGGACCAAGGCGACTCCGCAGCCAGATGGCTCCTACAAGATCACTGGCCAGAAGATCTGGATATCTGGCGGTGAGCAGGACCTGACCGAGAACATCATCCAGCTGGTGCTGGCGCGCATCGAGGGCGGGCCGGAAGGCATCAAGGGCATCTCTCTGTTCATCGTGCCGAAGTTCATGGTCAACGCGGATGGGTCGCTGGGGGAACGCAACGCGTTCCAGTGCGGCGGCCTCGAAGAGAAGATGGGCATCCACGGCAATTCGACGTGTGTGATGCATTATGAAGGCGCCACGGGCTATCTGGTGGGCGAGGCCCACAAGGGCATGCGCACCATGTTCGTGATGATGAACGAGGCGCGGCTGGGCGTTGGCCTGCAGGGTCTGGCGCAGGCCGAGGTGGCTTTTCAGAACGCGGCGGACTTTGCGCGCGATCGCCTGCAAGGCCGTTCTATCACGGGCGCCAAGTCGCCGGACAAGCCCGCTGATCCGATCATCGTGCACCCGGACGTGCGCCGTATGCTGATGG
>JAVBYB010000325.1 GCA_030824255.1 bacterium | reverse complement strand
GCTGGCGATTACGCGGGAGGTAATGGAATGGCGGCGCGAGGGCGGGTATCCATTCGTGCATGGCACAGCAAATCGCATCCGCACCGGCCCCGCGCGTGGGAGAGCTTATCAAGGACTGGCGTTCGCGAAGGCGTAAGAGCCAGCTCGACCTCGCGCTGGAGGCCGGGATATCGCAGCGCCACCTGAGCTTCGTGGAGAGCGGGCGCTCCTCGCCGTCGCGCGACATGGTGGAGATGCTTTGCGAGCATCTGGAGCTGCCGCTCAGAGAGCGCAATATGGTGCTCCTGTCGGCCGGGTATGCGCCAGCTTACTCGGAAAGAAAGCTGTCCGATCCGTCAATGGCGGCCGCAAGGGCCGCCGTGGAGTTGGTGCTGAAAGCGCATGAACCGAACCCCGCGCTGGCGATGGATCGCTGGTGGACGCTGGTGATGACCAATGCGGCGGTGGCGCCGATGCTTGGGCTGGTGGAGGATGCGTCGCTGCTGCAGGGCGATGTGAATGTGCTGCGGTTGTCACTGCATCCGGGCGGGTTGGCAAAGCACATCGTGAATCTTGGTATGTGGAAGGCGCATGTGCTGTGGCGGCTCGGCCAGCAGATACATGCTACGCATGATGCGCGGTTGATCGCGCTTGAGCGGGAACTGACGACTTACCCCGCGCCGCCGTCGCCGAAGCGTGAACGCAACGAGGCGGATGCTATTGCGCTTAACTTCGAGCTCCGCGTGGGCGACGACATCCTGTCGTTCATCACCACGACCACCATTTTCGGCACGCCGGCCGATGTGACGCTTTCGGAGCTGGCGGTCGAGGCGTTCTTTCCGGCCAATCCGCAGACCGCGATGATCGTGAAGGCGATGGTGGCGGGATAACCGCTACTGGCTCGCCCAGAGGATGCGCCCCATCCACGAGAGCTCGCTGCGCGCCAGTTCACGCGGGCCGTATTTGGGGTTCAATGACAGGAGCTCGATCGTCCGCTCTGTCTGTCGGCCGAGGACCTTGGCCAGAACTTCACCCTCGCGCGTGCGCACGACGACGCGGTCGCCACGTCGAACAGTTGCATCGGGCGCAACCACGATCCGGTCGCCGCTGCGGTAGACCGGCTCCATCGAGTCGCCGCTGATCTCCAACGCGTAGACGGTTTCGGTTTCCAGGCCGGGGAACCGTACCTCCTCCCACCCATTGCCGATCGGAAATCCGGCATCGTCGAAATAGCCGTCGCTGCCTGCCTTCGCAAAACCCAGCAAGGGCGCAGTGTGGCCCTGCCGCCGGCCCTCGGCCAGCGCCGCGAAATCTTCCAGCGACGCGCCGACGGCTGTCAGAACCTTTGCCAGGCTTTCGGTGGACAGCCAGCGCGTATCGCCATCGCTTGTTGTCCGCTTGGACTTGTTGAAGGCGGTCGGGTCCAGGCCCGCCTTGCGCGCAAGACCCGACGGAGAAAGCCCCTCGCGCGCTGCCAAGGCGTCGATCGCTTTCCAGATATCCGTATGACGCATGGATTCGATCCGTAGGACGGGAATCCTCGTTATAGGATAATAATCCTAATCGCAATGCCTGTTGGATCGTCCGGGGTGCCTGAAAGCAATGCCCACAAATATCGCTAAACAGGCTCAAGATACAGAAATTGTAAGGAATTTTGATCTTTTGCGGTCCCGGTGGTCAAGCGAATCTGTTGAATGCGAGGGCCAAGTATCGCTAAGAAAAGCTCCCCGCGCCGGGGACACCGGCGTCGTACACGGCTGTCCTGGCCGCGGAGTCGATGGAACTCTTTATCCTTGTTCTACTCATCCTTCTGAACGGCGTGTTTGCGCTGTCGGAGATGGCAATCGTTTCCTCACGTCGTCCGCGCCTCAAGGCGATGGCTGACAAGGGCAATCGCGGAGCGAAACTCGCGCTGAAGCTTCTGGAGGATCCCTCCAGGATGCTATCCACGGTGCAGATCGGCATCACGGGTATCGGCGTCATCGCAGGCGCGTATGGCGCAACATCCCTGGCGGATGACCTGACCCCTGTGGTGTCGTCCTGGCATCCGGTGATGGTCGAGCATGCAGGCACCATCGCCTTCACCCTGGTCATCCTGTTCACGACCTTCCTGCAGCTCGTACTGGGTGAGTTGATACCGAAGCGTCTGGCGCTGGCGGCGCCGGAGGCTCTGGCTTCGTATTTCGCCCCCATGATGGCGATGATCGCCGTGGGCGCATCGCCTCTGGTTGCCGTCCTGCGCGCGTCGACCGAAGGGATAATCCGTCTCCTTGGCCTGCACCGTACGCGGCAAGAAGACGTAACCGAAGAAGAACTCCAGTCGCTGATCGCGGAAGGCGAGAAAGCCGGCGTGATCGAGGAGGGCGAGCGGGAGATGATCCAGAGCGTGATGCGCCTCGGGGACCGATCGGTGAAGACGATCATGACGCCACGCACCGATGTCGTGTGGCTTGATCCGGAAATGAGCAAGGAAGACCTGCTCAAGGAAATCAAAGACAGCGGACATTCTCGCTTCCCAGTGGCGCAAGGTGATGCCGACGACATCATCGGGATCGTGCAGACCAAGGAATTGTTCGGCCACCTTGCGAATACAGGTCAGATTGACCTGCGCACCGTGATGCATCCGCCCCTTTTCGTGCCCGAGACAATGCCTGTGCTGCGGCTGCTCGAATCCATGCGCGGCAATCCTGTACGCATGGTGATCGTCTCGGACGAGTATGGCGGCGTGTTGGGCCTGGTCACTGCGGCTGACTTGCTCGAGTCGATCGCGGGTGATGATGCGCTGAGCCATGACGAAGGGCTGTCCCCGCCGGTCAAACGCGAAGATGGCAGCTGGCTGGTCGATGGCATGACGCCGGTGGATGAGTTCGAGGAACTGGTTGGCGTGCGCGGCCTGAACGAAAATGACAGCTATTCAACCGTCGCTGGCTTTGTGATGCACCTGCTGCGTGCGGTTCCCAAGGAAGGCGACAGGACGGAGTTCGGCCTGCTCGGTTTTGAAGTCATCGACATGGATGGCCGTCGCATCGACAAGGTGCTGGTGCGAAAAGCCGACCCGATCGATGACGATCCAAGCGGCTGACGCCAGGCAGAGTGTCACGAGAGCTCTTCGCGGCGGCTCTAGACTTCGACGCCCGCGCGCTTGAGGCCGAGCGTGACAATCTTGTTGAGCAGGTCGGAGTAGCTGATGCTGGCGTGCTGGGCCGCCTGCGCGAACTCCTGGCTCTCGGCGATCTCCGGGTTCGGGTTCGCTTCGATGAAATACGGCACATTGTCCTTCGAGAGGCGGAAGTCGATCCGGCAATAGCCGTCCAATTCCAGCGTGTGGCAGATGCGCTTTGCCAGCGTGCGGATCTTGGTGACGACATTCGCGGGCAGGTTTTCCGCAGGCCCTTGAAGGATGCCGCGCTTCTCCTGATAGATCGGGTCGTGCTTCACCTTCTCGGTGGCGATGGCATGCGAGCCCTCGGCCAGGTTCGAGAAGCTCAGCTCCCACACTGGCAGAACCTGCAACCGGTCATTTCCGAGGCAGCCGACATAGATCTCGCGTCCTTCGATGAATTCTTCGGCGATCGCGGGTGTGTTGAGGCGCTTGTGAATAAAAGCAACGCGCTCGGCAAGCTTTTCATCGGTGTCGACGATAGAGGCCTGCGCGATGCCGAGCGAAGCGTCTTCCCACAGGCTCTTAACGATGAGCGGAAATTTGAGGCGGGCTGGGCGGCGCACTTTCATGCCCATCGGGAAAACCGCGAACGCGGGCACCGGCACGCGGTGATACTTGAGCAGCTTCTTCGAAAGGTCCTTACCCCGAGCGAGCATCAGGCCTCGCGGGTTGCAGCCAGTATATGGCACGCGCAGCAGCTCAAGCAGGCCAACCACGTTCTGCGCATAGAGGGTTTCGCCGTGAAATTCCTCAAGCAGATTGAAGACGATGTTGGGCTTCCAGTTTTCAACCGCGTCGCGGATCGGCGCCAACTCGGTCTGGACGCCGAGCATGCTGACCTCATGGCCAGCGTCACGAAGCGTCTTCATGACGTCGTATTCAGTCTTCCAGACATAGGCTTCTTCTTCCGACAGCTCCGCCATGTTGTCGGGAGGCACCAGATCAGGGTGCGCCAGGATCAGAATGCGAAGGGGTGTCATACGGCAAACCACTGACGCCGTGAGGCGTGAAGCTGGTGGGCGACCTTGTTGTTCAGCAGACGGACCATTGCGTTGCGCAGCTCATACTCGCGGCCAGGCGCGCGCAGTTTGAGCGCGCGGGCGCGGCTGATCAACTGGTCGATCGTGTTGTCCAATGCTAGCTGGAACGCGCCGGAGACGCGCCATGCGGATTCGCGGATGC
>JAVBYB010000549.1 GCA_030824255.1 bacterium | reverse complement strand
GTGTTTTTGCGCACCATGCCGTTGCGCCAGCGCTGGCGTCAAATCTTGCAGGCAGGGCTGACGGTCTTTTGTTGCAGGAGCGCTCACCTCCTGCTGCGAGATTGCTGTTCCAGCGCGCCGCCGAAGCGGCTAAGCCTCTTCCCGCCGGGACTGTCGGGAAACGTGCCTGGGGCAGGGTGGAATGGTGTTACGCGTAATCCAGTTTATTGCAGGCGCGCTGCTTGCGGGCGGCGGCGGCTATCTCGCCTTTACGCACCGCAGCGGATTTGCCGAGGGCGTCTTTCCGCCGGGCGCCGGCGGCCTGCCGCTTCTCCTGCTCGCGGGGCTTTTTGGCCTCACCACCGGTCTTGTCTTCCTCGTCAGCGCGCTGCATCCGCGTCCGAATCAGCGTCGCCTGCAGGCCGCCAAGGCCGAGCGCGAGGACGCCGCCCTCCAGCAGGCCGAAGCCTACTACTCCGAACGCTCCCGCGCCGCCGACCGCGACTGGCGCTCCGCCGATATCACCCCTCCGCCAATTCCTGCTGCGCCTGTCGCACCACCCCCTATCGCGCCAATTGTACCAGAATCGACGCGGGCTTTTACCGCTCCGCCAATCGCAACCGCGCCGGTCACGGCCCCGCCCGCTCCCTTGTTCCCAGCCGACGCAACGCTGTCAAAGATCCCGCGCGTTGCAGAGCTAGCGCCTGTGACCGTCCGGCCGGCGCCCGTTGTCGCGCCCGTCACCTTTGCCAATGGCGATCTTCTTGGCGCGATCCGTGCGGCAATTTTGTCCGGCCAGCTGGACGAGGCCGAGAAGCTTCTGAACGCCGCTCGCGAAACGGCTGCCGGACTGGAGCTGGCCCAGTTGACAGCTCTTGCTGGCGATCACGCGCTTGCGAAGGGGCAGCAAACACACGCCCGCTGGCTGTGGCGCCTAGCCATGAAGCGGTTCGGCGAAAACGAAGCCGCAGATAGCCCGGCCGCGCATGCCGTTGCGGAAAGCTTGCGTACTGCCGGCTAGGGAACAGTCGCTAAACGAATTGGCCGTATGCCCTGCAGACTTGTAAACACCATGGCCCGGACCAAGGGATGGCGTCTGCCACTCAGATTCTTCAGTCGCCAGCGGCATGGGAAGCCATTCCCTCGGCCGTAGTCGATACGCGTGACCGCCTGACCGAGGTCAACGCCGCCTTCGCAGCGGAGCTCGGCCGTCCGGCTTCCAGCCTCGTCGGCATCGATCTGATCCAGGTGATGAAAGCGGCGGCTAGCGACCATGCGCTGTCGGCTGGCGGCGACGTCTTCTGCATTGGGCAAAGGAATGAGGCCCGCTGGCTGCGCCTCGACCGCTATCCGGCGCCTGGTGGTCACGTCGTCATACGTCTAACGGATGTCACGTCGGAATGGTCGTCGATCAAGACCTTGGCGTCTGTGCGGATGGTGCGTGATCATCTCATGCAGGACGCTGAAGTCGGAACGTGGCGCTACGATCCCGATTCCGAAATCTATCATTTCTCGAGCGAACTTGCTCTTGGCCATGACGGTATAAACCAGCCTGTCCCGGTTTCGATGCTGCTGATGATCCAGCATCCCGAAGACGTCGCGAAGGATGCCGCCATTCGCGAGCGCCTCACCGTAGAGGGTGGCTCTGCCGAAGGCGAGATGCGGTATCGCGATGGCAGCGGGGGCTGGAAGACACTACGCGTTCACTACAGGGCGGGGCGCCGCACAGCGTCCGGCAAGTATGAAATGTTCGGGATCAGTCAGGACGTTACCGAACTCGCCGCCGCGCGCGACCGCGCGGATCTCATGTCCGGACGCGTAGAACTTGCAATGAATGCGGCGCGCGCTGGCGTCTACGAAATAGACATGCGCACGGGAGACCGCTGGTCGTCCGACCAGTTCCGCGACCTTGCAGGTGACGAAGCGATGGAACGCCAAGTGCGTCACCCCTTCGGCCTTTATATGGACGAAGAACAGCCAATTGTGCGCGCCAGCTGGGAGCGTTGCCTCCGTTCTACGGCGGTCGAGAGCCTCGACACGCGCATCTATCGTCCTGACGGCGAAGGCAGGTGGGTGCGTCTTTTCACGCGCGTGGAGCGTGATGCAGCAGGCAACAATGTTCGCGCCGTTGGCCTGATGCTCGACATCCACGAACAGAAGCAGCAGGAGCTGGCGCTGATCGACGCGAAGTCGCAGGCCGAAGCCGCAACCGTGGCGAAGTCGAATTTCCTTGCGTCGATGAGCCATGAAATCCGCACACCCCTCAACGGTATTCTCGGGATGGCGCAGGTCCTGCGTGGGGACCAGCTAAGCCCCGCGCAGAAGGAACGCGTCAACGTCATCTCCGAGTCGGGACAGACATTGATGGCGCTGCTCAATGATGTCCTCGACATTTCGAAGATTGAAGCAGGCAAACTCGAAATCTCCACGATCGACGGCGACCTGCGCCTGACGGTCGAGCGTGTGCGCCAGCTCTTCCTCAACCGGGCCGAAGAGCGCGGCCTTGCGATAGCGGTCGAGATCGATAGCGACCTGCCGTCGCTGATGCGTTACGATCCGGTGCGTGTCCGGCAGTGTCTCGGCAACCTCCTCTCGAACGCGATCAAGTTTACAGAGACGGGCTGCATCACGATCCGCGTCAACGCCGCTGAACGGATTGATGGCAACTGGCTGACGACACTTTCGGTCATTGATACCGGCATCGGTATGGACGCCGAAACAGTCTCACGACTATTTGGGGCCTTCACACAGGCTGATGCGACAATCTCGCGCCGCTTTGGGGGCACCGGCCTCGGGCTCGCCATTACACGGCAGCTTGCTCGTCTTATGAGTGGCGACGTGCGCGTGGAGAGCACACTGGATCAAGGATCTGCTTTCCATCTTACTTTCCTCGCAGAGCCGGCATCGCTGGACAGGGCTTTGGGGCCAGTCGAGGACGAAACGAGTGACTCATCCCCCGAACCAAATGTACCGCCCGTCATGGGCGCCCGCGTACTGCTGGTGGATGATAACCCCGTGAATCGCCAGGTCGTGCGCCTGTTCACCGCGCAGATGTCGCCAAGGATCGTCGAGGCGGTGAACGGCCAGGAGGCGCTTGATCGCCTGGCTGAGCAGCCGTTCGACATTGTGCTGCTTGATGTCCACATGCCGGTGATGGATGGACAGGAAACGATCAGGCGTATCCGTTCGAGCGACCAATCTTGGAAGGATATTCCTGTCATCGCGCTCACTGCCGACGCCATGAGTGGCGATCGCGAGCGTTACATTGGCATGGGAATGAACGACTACATCTCGAAGCCGATCGACTCGCGTGAGCTAGCAGTTAAGTATGTGCGTCTGCTGCGCGGCCGCAAGCTTGTGTCCAGCGAAGCGGCCTGAGGCTCATGCCTTCGCGGGTCGGGTAGGGTGGGGCTTCCCAACCTGCAGGGCTGGAGCATAGTTGGGGCGGCCTATCACCCAATCCCGTGACGAGAACACGACATGACCGGCAATCCGAATATTCTTGCCACGGACATTCTCGGTTTCGCCAATCCGGTCATTGTGCGCCACCTTGTTGACGCGGGCGCGCGCGTCATCGGTTGTGATCCGGCGATCAGCGCAGACGGCGAAGAGAACGGCGTCGCGGTTGTGGCGTGGGCCTCGCCCGGCGAGATCGTCGCGCGGGCAACGGAGCGGTTCGACGGCAGGCTGGATGCGATCATCATCTGCCCCGCCATGCCTGCCCCGCGCCTCAATGCCGAAGACCTGACCGTCGAGGCGCTTATGCCCTATTTTCAGCGCCTGTCAGCGGAAGCCATCGCTTTCGCCGGCGCGGCCATCAAGGTGATGCGGCCGCGCAAGGCGGGCCGAATCGTGTTCGGCACATCGTCGGGTCATATCGGCGGTATACCGGGCTTTGCGGCCTACGCGGCGGCGCGTGCGGCCGTGAATGGCGTCGTGCGTTCGCTGGCGTTGGAGGTTGCCGCGGATGGCATCTCCGTGAATGCGGTTGCGCCCAACTTCATCCAGACGGAGACCTATTACCCGAAGGCGCTGCTCAACGATCCTGTGAAGGGGCCAAAGCTGTTGTCGCGGGTCCCAATGAGACGGCTCGGCGAAGCAGAAGAAGTAGCCGCGCTGGTGGAAATGCTGGCGATGGGTCGCAGCGGGTTTGTATCGGGGCAGGTGATCAACATTTCCGGCGCGTGGTCATAAGTGTCAGAAAACCGGCTGCACGTATGAACGGCGGTCCCATGTTAGGAGCATGAGCGGGTATCATGTCTTCGAGACGGCGATTGGCTGGGCCGGCATTGCGTGGGGCGATGCCGGGTTGATAGGCGCGCATCTGCCGGAACAGAACGCAGGCATTGTGCAGGCCT
>JAVBYB010000190.1 GCA_030824255.1 bacterium | reverse complement strand
CGTACGGCGAGCGGATGTCCGCCAGCAGCCTGGGTATCTCGTTGCGCCGCAGGTTGAGGTCGGTCAGCGGCGAGGACGCCGCATCGGAAAAGCCCGCCGACGTCCTGTCCATGGCTGACGAACAGCCCGCCAGCATCGCCGCCGCGAGCCCGCAAACCATAAGGAATCCGCTTGTTTTCATGGCTCTTCCCCCAGCGCCGTTCCCATCCAGCCCCTTATCTTTCGATCGCCAAAGGCATGGAAGCAAGGCAAACCGTCACAGCCCGAATACACCTCAAATACGGCGTTGACCGCAGCGGAATCGAACACTAGGTTCCGCCGCTCTTGAGAGAGCCGGTAGCTCAGTCGGTAGAGCAGCTGACTTTTAATCAGCGGGTCGCAGGTTCGATTCCTGCCCGGCTCACCAAGAATTTTCGCGATGGCGGTCAAGCGCAAGCTTGGACCGCCACGCGATCAATTCACCACCAAGCACCTGTTAGCCGATCGCCAGGGCGACGGGTTCGAATGCCCTCACGAGCGCCATGTCGAGATGGCCCTCAGCCCCCAGCATGATCGCCATCGCTTCCTTGCCCGACATCGGCGGCTTGTAAGCGCGCTTGTCGATGAGAGCGGAGAACGTGTCGGCGATGCTCACCATCCGCGTGAGGTCCTTGATGGAGTCCCCGCTCAGGCCGTCGAAATAGCCAGACCCATCGAGCTTCTCATGATGGTGCGAAACTGCGTCGAGAACCGGCTCCGGCCAGTCCCCATTGCGCTTCAGGATCGACAGGCCATCGAGAGGATGCTGGCGCATGATCAGCCATTCTGAAGGCTCAAGCCGGCTTGGCTTGTTTAGGATCGCGTTTGGAGTCGCGATCTTGCCGATATCATGAAGCAGCCCGGCCATTGCCGCGAGGCTCATGTCCTCTTCGCGAAAGTTCAGCACGTTCGCAAACGCAACCAGCGAACCCGTCACGTACATGCTGTGACGGAAGGTGTAGTTATGATGCGCGCGCAGCTCGTTCAGAAGCGCCGGGAAGCCTTCATGCCCGACTGCGGAGATAACGCTGGAACACGCACGCGCCGCTGTCGAGACTTCCAGTCCTTCACCACGCAACACGGATGTCTGGGAGTCCTCGAACAGCTTGAGGCTGATGCGGAGGGCGGCCTGCTGCGTCTCGGAAAGACGGCGCCACTGCCACTCGACCGAACGATTGGTGATTGGCGTCAACACCTCGTGTATCTCGCGAGGCGTTACGGGGCTGACCATAAACTGATGGGCCCCGGACGAGTAGGCCTGCAGGATAGATCGCCTGTCGCCATTTGGCAGCACGAATATTCGGGGGACCTGCACGGGATGATCGACGAAGTGGTCGCGGATCGCCTTGATCGAAGCCGGATTGCCAAGATCGATGCAGACCACGACAGCAAGGGCGCGGTCAGAAAAGGTGATCGCGTCTCGTTGCAGGTCGATCAAGGATGTCGCGTAGTTCTGCCGCAGCATGGGCGCCACGGTCCGCTCAAGTCCATTGCCGTCATGCACCAGGATCAGGCTTGCTTCGGCATCTGGCCGCTCGGAAGCCCGGTGCGATGGTGAGGGAATGCGGCTGCTTGCAAACTGCACGGGAGGCCTCCAGGCCGATCCTGCGACACCATGGTCGCGGCAGGGCTCGGTCTAGGTCGCGGCAGTTCCCACAGCGTTAACGTTGCGGGCAATTTCCTTCAGAAGTACGCGGCGGCGCCACAGTTTGGGTACCCCTGCGGAGACTGAAAATCAGCCGCAGATGCCTTTGCAGTTGAGACTGCGCAAGCGACGATCATAGCGTTGGACAGCAGCAAATCCGGCATCGGCGATATGCTGCCATTGCGGATTGCCGAGATCGCGGATTGGACGCACTTCGCCGCTGCCATGCTCTTCAAGCATGCCTGCTTCGATAAGCTGGTTGATCTTGCGCCGCACGGTTTCGCGGGGCAGGCCGGTGATCTCGGCGACCCCCGAACGCGAAATCGAACCCCGGTACTCGTCCGGCGGCTCGGAAACATCGACGAGGTGAAGCGGCGCATCCGCGCCAAGCAGCAACGGTCGCATCGCCGCAACATTCACCGCGCAGGCTATGACAATGCTCTCGTGATCGAGCCCCGTGGCTTCCCGAAGGAGATGCAACATATCAAGAAGCACCTCCATTCCTGCAAATGCGCGCGGCCGGGTGTCATGGGGAATGCGAGCAACGTCGGTCATGGCGAGACTAGCGCCAGATTTCCTGAGTCTACGCAAGCGCCGCCGTCCTAAAGCTCCCGCCCAACCGGATAGAGCAGGTAGCGCTGGTCATAGAACGGACTGCGCTCATAGAAGAACTGAAGCCGCCGCAGCGGCGAGTTTGCGAAGGCCTCGTCCTTCAGCTTTTCCTCGAACTCCGCTTTCAGCTTCGCGTCATTCGCCAGCATCTGTTCTGCCATCGGCGCGATGGCATAGGGCTCCATGTATTCGACGCGGCTCAGGATTTCCGCGAAGAAGCCCCACGCAAAGAACGAGTCCTCGCTCTCCGGCTCCAGCAGGTAAGCCACCATGGCGCCCAGCGTCTGGTCCGTCGGCACGCGCACGGAGCCGGGCGGATAGACCTCCGCTCGCGTCTCGCGTTTCAACCCCGTCGCTGAATAGGTCATGCGCCCTTCGCCCGGCGTGCCGGCCTTGAAGCCGTCTAGGCGCAGCATTTCCACGTCAACAGTCTTCGGCGCGTCGAGTGTTTCCATCTGCACGCTGTGCAGCTTCAGCCGGGCGATCACATCCGCCTTCGTCGCCGGAATCCAGTAAGCCTTCGGCACGCTCAACTGCAGCCCCGGCTCCGATCCATAGATCGGCGCGGCCACCGTCGGGCCTGACTTGCCGAGGAAGCGCGTCACTTTCCCACCCGAAGCAGGCGAGTCCGCCGGCTCGGACGCGATGGTCAGGAAATCCATCTTCCCCACAGGCTCAGCCTTGTCCTTCCAGTTCGCCGCGACCGTCTTCGGCCGCAGAGCCCGGTCCTTGGCAATCGCCGCTTTCAGCGACACGCTTTCGCGCGCCAGCGTCTTCAGCGTCGACTCCAGCAACACATACGTGCCCAGCACACGTTGCCGATAAGGCTTCAGCGAGTGGTTCTCCACCAGCACGGTGGGCAGTCGCCGCAGGTCGCCATAGGCATGGGAGAAGCGCGGCGCGAACGCCATGAAGTCCACGCCCTTGGAAACATCCGCCTCATCGCGCGCGAAGATCATCGGCCCGGGAATATGCCCCGCCGCCTTCAACGCGGCATCCGCCTTCGGACGATAGACATCGTTCAGCCATTTGCCGATCGACGGGCTGTCGGCATAGAGCCCGTCCCACCCATCAAACCAGTATGTCACGTCATACTGGTAATCCATGCCGTCCGTGACGTGCAGATCGATGTAGAAATCCGGATCGTACTTGCCGATCAGCCTGAGCAGCGCCTGCATCTCCGGCGCATCCGCTTTCAGGAAGTCGCGGTTGAGGTTCAGGTTCTGCGCCGTATTGCGCCAGCCCATGTGCTTCGGCCCGCGCTGGTTCGGCCGGCTGAACAGGGTGGAGCGCTCATGTCCGTCCGCATTGAGGATCGGAATGAAGACGATGTTCACCCTGTCGAGCAGCCCATCCTTGCCCTTGAACAGCATGTCGCGGATCAGCATGAACATCGCGTCCTTGCCGTCGATCTCGCCGGAATGGATCCCCGCCTGGATCAGGAACACAGGCTTCGAGGGCTGCAGGTTGTCGCCATCCTTCGTGAGTATCGCCGCCACAAGATCGCGCCCCTGTGGCGTCTTCCCGAACGTCTCGACCCGCATCAGCTTCGATTGGGCATCCATCTTCCGCAGGAAGGCGACCGTCTCTTCATAGTTGGGCGTCGCCGTCAGCCCGGTCGTCTCCGACGGTGTGATCCACCTGTCGTTGGGCGCCGCGATCAGCGCCTCGCTCGCGCCGCTCCACGCCGGGATGGGCGGCAGGAAGCTTTCGGGGTCAAGCGGCGAGGGTTGGGCATCGGCCATAGCAAAGGCTCCAAAACAGGCGAGGGCGGCGAGCGAGGCGGTCAATGCAGATGTATACTTGGAGGGCATTCCGTCCGCTTCCTCGCCACAAGACTTGTGTCACGTTCTAGCATCAGCCTACGTTCCGCGCGCAAGCGATACGGGAGGCTGCAATGCGGACAATGGTTTCAGGCGCGGTGATCGCCGCACTTCTGGCCGCCTCCTGCGCCACGCCCGGCGCGCCCGCGAACCCGCCTGCAGCAGAGGCCCCCGCCGTCGTCCGCTCCGCGCTCGCCAGCATCTCGTCCGAAGTCAGCCAAGCCAGCCTGCGCGGCTATATCGAA
>JAVBYB010000266.1 GCA_030824255.1 bacterium | reverse complement strand
CTGCCAGCAGCCGCCATGGATCATCAGCACGACGGGATGCGGGCCGGCGCCTTCCGGCAGCCAGAGATCCGCGATGTCGGTTGCACCCTCTCCCCAGGCGATCGCGTGGGTTGGCGATGGCTGTTCGCGCCCCGTGAGATCGCCCCACGTCATCAGGACAGCGGGAGCGTTGGGAATGGCACGCTCAGATACCGGCGTTACGGGAGCATCCGGCTCCGCGCCGGAACAGGCGGCGACGGCGAGAAAAAGGATCGAGGCAAGTCTGTGCATGCCAATTCAGTTGCAGGCGGATCGCGCCATTGCAAGCATTGCTGTCACCGGCGCAGATAGCGCATGACCGGATACACCCTGCCCCATTCCCGTGACGCGTGCGCAGCGCTCGATGCGGAAAATCCCCTGCGCGCGGCGCGGGAACGCTTCGCGCTACCTGAGGGCATTATCTATCTCGACGGGCATTCTCTGGGGCCGGCGACGCATGGCGCCTTGGCGCGGGTGGAACAGGCGGCGAAGCGGGAATGGGCGGAAGGACTGATCCGGTCCTGGAATACGGCGGGATGGATCGACCTGCCCCACACGGTGGGCGCAAAGCTGGCGCGGCTGATCAGCGTGGACGCCGACGCCGTGATCGTCACGGACAGCGTTTCCGTGAACCTGTTCAAGCTGGCGGCGGCGGCGCTGCCGGTCGCGCGGTCGCGCACTCTAATTGTCGAGGCGAGCGAGTTTCCGACGGATCAGTATGTCGCCGAGGGGCTGGCCGGGATTTCGGGCGCGCGATTGATGCGCGTGGAAGAGGATCGCGGGCTGGAGGCTCTGATGGAGACAGGCGGCATCCTGATCCGCAGCATCGTGAACTATCGCACGTCGCATGTGATGGATGTCGCGGAGGCTGAAGCGATGGCGCACACGAGCGGCGGCGTGATCGTGTGGGACCTTAGCCATGCCACAGGCGTACTGGAGCTGAATCTCGCCAACAGCGGCGCGCGGCTGGCGAGCGGATGTACGTACAAATTCCTGAATGGCGGGCCGGGCGCGCCGTCGTTTGTCTATGCGGAGGCGGAGCTGGCGCGGCGGATGGCGTCGCCGATTTCGGGATGGTTTGGGCATGCCGATCCGTTCGCGTTCACGCCGGGCTACGCGCCAAAGGATGGCGTGGCGCGGTTTGCGGCTGGGACGCCGGGCGTGCTGTCGCTGTCGGCGCTGGATGCCGCGCTTGATGCATTCGAGGGGCTGGCTCTGCGCGATGTGTGCGCCAAGGCGCGCGCGTTGGGCGACCTGGTGATTGCGCGGGCGGAGGGAATTGGGCTGGAGGCGATTTCGCCGCGCGCGGCGTCGATGCGTGGCGGGCATGTGAGCCTGCGGCATGAGCAGGGGTATGCGATTGTGCAGGCGCTGATCGCCCGCGGCATCATTCCCGATTTCCGCGCGCCAGATGCGATGCGGTTTGGCGTGGCGCCACTGTATGTGCGTTTTGTCGATGTGTGGGACGCGATGGATCAGCTTGCCGACATCGTCGAGACGCGAGCCTGGGACAGGCCGGAGTTTCATGCGCGGGCGAAGGTGACGTGAGCCCCCCCTCGTCTGCTTCGCAGCCGAGGGGACACGCTAGCGGACTACTGGTCGATCGCGGCGTAGACGAGTTGCTGGAGTTGGGGGCGGATGGGGTAGGCGGAGGAGGGGGCTAACTGAGTCATCTGGATGGCGATGAGATCCTCGGTCGGGTCGATCCAGAAGAAGGTTGAGGCCATGCCGCCCCAGGAATAGGTGCCGGGAGAGCCAGGTTGCATGGTGGCGACAACGTCGGTTGTGACGGCCCAGCCTAGCCCGAAGCCGGAGCCATCCATGCGGGATTCCGAGAAGGTCTTGTCGCCCATGTCCTTCAGCGTCTTGCCGTTGGGCAGGTGGTTGTTGGTCATGAATTCGAGTGTCTTGGGCGAGAGGATGCGGGCGCCGTTGTATTCGCCGCCATTGGACAGCATCAGGCAGAACTTCAGATAGTCGCCGATTGTAGAGACAAGACCGCCGCCGCCCGAGAAGACATTGGGCTTTTTCGCGTAGGTCGATGCACTGCCCGCCGGGTCGGCGAGCGAGATGACGCCATCGAGCGGGTTGCGGCGGTAGCACGCCATGAGGCGGTCGATGTTCTCTTCGGGAACATGGAAGCCGGTATCGTCCATGCCGAGCGGGCCGAAGATGCGCTTCTGGAAGAACTCATCGAGGCTCATGCCGGATGCGACCTCGACAACGCGGCCGAGAACGTCGGTGGAGTTGGAATAGTTCCAGCGGTCGCCGGGCGAGAAGGCGAGCGGCGCTTTCGCGAGGGCTTCGCAGAAGGATTTCAGGTCTCCGTTCCAGGTGGAGTAGTCCAGCTTGTTGTCGCGGTAGAACTTGTCCACCGCGCCCTGCATCAGGAAGGAATAGCTGAGGCCGGAGGTGTGGAGGAATAGGTCGCGCACCGTCATGGCGCGCGCGGGCTTCACCAGCTTGCCGTCGTCGGCGAGGACCATCGTGTCCTGGAATTCGGGGATATAGCGGAAGACCTCGTGGTCAAGGCGCAGGAGGCCGTCCTCGAACAGCATCATGGCGGCGACCGATGTGACCGGCTTGGTCATCGAATAGATGCGGTAGATCGTGTGTTCGTCGATGGGTGTTGCACCACCCATTTCAGTGGCGCCCTGGAAGGACAGGTGCGCCACCTGCCCGCCGCGCGCGATCAGGGTCGCCATGCCGGGAAGCTTCTGCCTGTCGATATAGGGTTTGAAGTATCCGGGGATACGCGCGAGCCGTTCGGCGTTCAGACCGGCTTCGGCCGGATCAACCTGCTCAAACTTCGCCATAAGACTCTCCTGATTGTGCGGGGAGATGTAGCGCGACTGAGCAAAGGTGGGAACTGTTGCGTCCGGGAGCTTGCTCCGGGGGCTCGGCTTGCGGAATATGGGTTTCCAGTCTGCATAGATGGCAGAAAGGAGGGGCATGATGGATACGACGCGAATTCTGTCGGGCAAGGAGCCCTCGTCCAGACCCGAGCGGCGCAAGAATGTGGACCGCTCGGCAACGACGCGGAAGCAGATCCTCGAGGCGACCATCCAGTGCCTGGAAACGGGCGGCTACGGCGCCGTGACGAACATCAAGGTGGCGGATGCGGCCGGCGTGAGCCGGGGCGCGATGATGCACCACTTCCCGACGCGCCAGGCGCTGATTGTCGCCCTGGTGGAACACGCGCACGAGAAGCTAAACCAGATACGCGCCGAGGAGATGGAGAAATTTCCTGCGGGCCTGCCGCGCTTCCGCGCCATCATGGATTTCTCGCTGGTGACACAGCGGATGCCCGAGGGCATGGCGCTGAACGAAATTCGCATCGGCTCCCGTAGCGACCCGGAGATCCGCGACGTGGTTACGCCCATGATGAGCGCGATCTCGGAGGACTATGTGAAGATGGTCAGCCGCATCGGGCGTGAGGCCGGGCTGACGCCGACGCGCGAGGTGCTGGGGCTGATCGGCACGGTGGCGATGACGACGCGGGCGCTGGCGATCAACACCTTCACCTATCCGAGCCCGCGCGTGAGCGAGAATGTTCTCTGGACACTGCGCATGATGCGCGAGGCGTTGATCGCGAAGCAGCTGGGCGCGGATAGGGCAGAGCCGCCGGAGCCGCTGCCGGAAGATCGCCCCGGACGGTGAGCTGAGGTCAGGCGCGGAGCAATGCGCCGACGACAGGAATGCCGCGCCAGAGCAGCGAGGCAAAATCCTGCGGCGCGAGCGGATAGGCCATCAGATATCCCTGCCCTTCGTCGACGCCGAGATCGGCGAGGAAACGCCACAACTCCGGCGTCTCGATGCCTTCGGCGACGATCTTGAGGTTCAGTTCCTTCGCAAGGCGGACGCTGCTTTCCACTGCGGCACGGGCGAAGGAGTCCGTGAAGACATGGCGGGTGAAGGTCTGGTCGATCTTCAGCTCGGTGAACGGGAACATGTGCAGGCGATCAATGTTCGATGCGCCGGTGCCGAAATCGTCTACCGAGAGCCCGAAGCCCTTGATGCGCATGCGCGCCATCGTCTCGAGCACGTCGGGCCCATATTCCATCAGGCGCGTCTCGGTGACTTCAAGCGTCACCTGCGAGCAAGACAGGCCGCCTTCCTGCACGATCTGCGCGAGCTGGTCCGGGAATTCGCGGCGGCGCAGCGAGTTGGGTGAGATGTTGATGGCGACGGGCATACGCTCGCCGTTGACGGTGTAGTCCTTCACATGGCGGGCGATGGCGCGCGTCAGCGAGAGGGTAAGTTCGTCAATGCGGTCGGTGCGTTCGGCCAGTTCGATATAGGGGACGGGATTGGCGTACTGGTCAT
>JAVBYB010000078.1 GCA_030824255.1 bacterium | reverse complement strand
CGGCCGGGGCCGCGAAGCCGATGTCGTCTCGCCTGATGGCGCAACGCGCGCCTTCTCCCGCGACTACAATATCTGGACCGTGCCGACCGCAGGCGGGGAAGAGAAACAGGTCTCCAAGGATGGCGGACAGGCTGCGCGCATCCGCAATGGCGTTGGCTCCTACGTCTATCTGGAAGAGTTCGCCGTTTCCCAGCCCGTCTGGTGGTCGCCCGACAGCGGCAAGCTCGCCTTCATGCGCTATGACGAAAAGCGGGTTGAGGATTATTTCCTCACCCTCGACAGCACCGCGAAACTCTCGACCCTGCTGACGCAGGCCTATCCGCATCCCGGCACGGACAACCCCGTCGCCGATCTGGTCGTCTACGACATGGCCACCGGCCAGTCGCGCACCATGGACGTGCGCGAAGGTCAGGCCTTCGCCAACAACGTGGTCGGCCATTATGCGTGGGCGGCGCAATGGACCAAGGATGGTTCGGAAATCCTGGTCCGGCGCGCCGATCGCCTGCAGAAAGTATTCGACATCGCCGCTTGCTCGCCGCTAACCGGCGCCTGTCGCTCTGTCGTGCGCGAGAGCCGCCCAGCGACATGGGCGCAGGGATCGCCGCCGCGTTTTCTCGAAGACGGAAAGCGTTTCATCTGGACGTCAGAGCGCAACGACTTCCGCAATCTCTATCTGTACGATCTCAGCGGAAAACAGCTGGCGCAGCTCACCAACCACGCCTTCGAAGTGGTCGAAGTTCTGAAGGTGGACGAGCGCGGCGGCTGGGTCTGGTACACGGCCCGCTCCGGCGACACCCACATGAAGGTCCAGCTTCACCGCGTCCGCCTCAATGGTCGCGACGATGTCCGCCTCACTGATCCCGCCTTCAATCATCGTGTCGAGATTTCGCCCGACAACCAGTACTTCGTCGATATCGAGCAGGCGCATGACAAGCCGCCCGTCTCGCGCCTGCGCAACGCCGCCGGCAAGCCCCTCGCCGATATCACCGCGAGCGATCTCACCCGCTTCGCGGCGCTCAAGCTCAAGACCGCAGAGACCTTCACCTACACCTCCGCAGACGGAGAGACCCGGCTCCACGGCCAGCTGCAATTCCCCTCCAACTTCGACCCGGCGCGCCGCTATCCGATGCTGGTCGCCGTCTATGGCGGCCCCGGCTCCAACGGCCTCACCGACAATTTCGTGACGCCCGCGGCGCTTGCCGAGTACGGCTTCCTCATCCTGCGGCTCGACGCCCGCACCAATGCCGGACAGGGCCGCAAGGTTCTCGACCAGGCCTACCAGCAACTCGGCATTGTCGAGATCGACGACATCGCCCAGGGCATCCGCGCCGCCGCGACCCGTCCCTATGTCGATGAGACCCGGGTTGGCATCTACGGCACATCCTATGGCGGCAGCGTCGCCGCCCTCACCCTGATGCGCTACCCGGACGTGGTTCAGGCCGCCGTCTCCAACTCACCCGTCGCCGACTACCGGCTCTACGACACGGCGTACGCGGAGCGGTTCCACGGCCTGCCCCAGACCTCGCCGTCCGCGTATGACCGGTCGGCCATCACCAGTTATGTAGACGGCCTGGAGGGTGACCTGCTGATCTACTACGGAACCTCGGACGACAATGTTCACCCCAAGAACACCATGCGCCTCATCAAGGCGCTGCAGGCCGCCGGCAAGAGTTTCGAGGTCCAGGTCGGCCCAGACCGTGGCCACACCTCGGTCGACCAGACGCGCATGATGGAGTTCTTCATCGAGCGCCTGATCCTGGATCGCCCGCAAACCCCCGCCCGCGACGATACGCCATCGGCTGCTGCAACAGCGCCCTGAACCGTTCTACCGTAGCGAAATCAACGCCTTACCTGAGCGGAAACAAGGCAATCGCAGCTGCGGCATGAGTCAAGTGTTTAATTGTAGGGCATTTTCCTGTTTACCGCGCATTCCTCTGGCCCAATCGGGGGGGGACTGTGTTATACGCGCCACCGGGGGCTGGCCTGATTTCGTGATCGTTCGTGATCGAAATCGCGTTCAGCCGCTGGGGAGCAAGGAAGACCGAAACGGCACGTCGGTCTTGCGCGTGAATTTCTCGAGGGGTGCTGCGCGTGCAGTCTTTGAAATTCGAGGGGCGTCTGCCGCAAGGCGTCGCTCCGTCGCCGACACAAGACGTGTCACCTGACGCAGGCCCGGCCGGAACCTCCCGGACCGGCTATGTCGGCTCAGACGCCGGATTTGCCCGCCGCCCGCCCGAGCAGCGTCTCGAGATGCCGGCCCAGCCGCTCATCACGCGCCGCAGCCGTCCGCAGCCCGAGCGTGACGGCAAGTGGCGCTTCCTGCTCATCGTCGCCGCCTCGCTGACGACCACCTTCTTCGCCGCCCAGGCCATGATGGCCGGCTTCTTCGCCGGCGGCGTCAACGTGCTGGAATGGCTGGCCATCGGCCTGTTCTCGGCCAACTTTTTCTATCTCGGCGTTGCGGCCTACACCGGCTTTGCCGGCACGCTTGTGCTGCTTTTCTCGCCCAAGGCCCCGCCGCAATCGAGCGAGCCGCTCGTATCCACATCTAAGACCGCCATCGTCATCGCGCTCTACCAGGAAAAGCCATCCAAGGTGATCGCCGCCGCAGAGGCGATGTGGGAATCCCTCAAAGACCTCGAGTCCGAAAAAGGGTTCGAGGTCTTTTTCCTGTCTGACACCTCCGATCCCGCGCTCGTCGAGATCGAGGAACGGGCGATGCAGGACCTGATCCGCCGCCGCCCGAACGAGCCCTTCTGGTATCGCCGCCGTCGCGAGAACACCCAGAAGAAGCAAGGCAACATCAACGATTTCGTCCAGCGCTGGGGCGCCCGCTACGACTACATGCTGGAGCTGGACGCCGACAGTTTCGTCTCGCCCGAAGCCATTCTCGAACTGGTCCGCCGCATGGATGCGCGCCCGCGCACCGCGCTGATCCAGTCCCTTCCCATCATCGTCGGCGCCCGCACCTACTCCGCCCGCGCCCAGCAGCTCGCCCTGCGCGTCCATGGCGGCCTCTTCGGCACGGGCCTCACCTGGTGGTCGGGAGGCGCTGGAAACTTCTGGGGCCACAACGCCATCATCCGTCTCGCGCCTTTCGCCGCCCATGCAGCCCTGCCCGACCTTCCCGGCCGCGAACCCTTGGGCGGCAAGATTCTCAGCCACGATTTCGTCGAGGCCGCCCTTCTCCGCCGCGCCGGCTGGCGGGTTGAAATCGCCGGCGACATCGTCGGCTCCTACGAAGAAGCCCCGCCCACCATCGTCGACCTTGCCGCACGCGATCGCCGCTGGGCCCAGGGCAACATCCAGCAGATCCAGATCCTGTTCTCGAAGGGCTTCGACTGGCTCTCCAAGGTTCACATCGGCGCCGGCCTGATGGGCTATGTCTCCGGCCTTCTCTGGCTCTGCCTCGTCGTCACGGGCGTCGCCATCGCCGCCAATGCCCGTTTCTTCGACACGGAAACCGCCGCCGTCGTCAGCAACGATCCGACCGCCAGCCTTCGTCTGGTGGCGATCATCGGCCTCCTGATGACCTCGCCGAAATGGCTCGCCATCATCCTGTGGGCCGCCGGCAAGCTGCCTGGCTGGGATCGCTCGCCGCGCTTCCTGCTCGCCGTTCTCTGCGACCTTGGCATGATGGCCCTGCTCGCCCCGATCAGCATGATCAACCATGCCGGCTCCATCCTCTCGACGCTCATGGGCGTCGATGGCGGCTGGCGCCCGCAGGTGCGCGATCGCAACGGCTTCGCGTGGAGCGATCTGGTCCGCCACTACCAGCAACACATGATCTTCGGCTTCGGCCTCCTGCTTGTGTCGTTCGCGATCTCGCCGACCTTCATGCTGCAGAACCTGCCGATGGCGCTGGTGCTGATCTTCTCGCCGCTGATCGCGCGTCAGGTCTCGGGCGTCGCCCGCCAGTCATCTCTGTCGTGGAAGCTCTTCGCCACGCCGGAAGACCTGAAGCAGCCCGATATCGTCCGCCGCGCCGAACAGCTTGCAGCACGCGGCGCGACCGAAGTCCGCCGCTTCGCCTTGCCGCGCCGCAATCGCCAGATGGCGCGCGTGAGCGTCGCCGTGCGCCGCGCCATGCGCCGCGCCCGTCGCCCCGCCGACTTCCACCGCGACGCGGAATAATCGCCCACGTCACCAAGCCCGCCCGCGTGGTTCGACGGACGCCGCTGCGCGGCGGCTCACCATGAGGGCGAGGCTCTCCGGTCTCTCCAGGCGTCATCGTCAAGGACGACGGCGATACCAACCGGAACCTGTGTGAATCCAGACGCAGGTTTTTGAGACGGTCCTGAACCTTTTCAACGCGCTGCACGGATCAGAACAGACAGTTCTGGATGCGTGCGTCCCACA
>JAVBYB010000069.1 GCA_030824255.1 bacterium | reverse complement strand
GCGGTCGGTCGGGGTCGCCAACGAGATGGCGCCAGCCGCCCATGGCTTCGCCGACGAGGCCGAAGCCGGCGCGGTCTGCATAGGGGCCGGTCTGGCCGTAGCCGGAGACGCGGACGATGATGAGTTTCGGGTTCAACGCGTGGAGCGTGTCGGGGGCCATGCCCCATTTTTCGAGTGTGCCGGGGCGGAAGTTTTCGATGAGGATGTCGGCCTGCGCGATGAGATCGCGGGCAACCTGCTGGCCACGTTCGACGCGGAGGTTGAGGGCGACGGAGCGCTTGTTACGGGCGATGGTGCGCCACCAGGCAGGCTTTGCGCCCTGCCCCCACTGGCGCATCGGATCACCCTCGCCGGGCTGTTCGATCTTGATGACGTCCGCGCCCATGTCGCCCATGAGCTGTCCGCAGAACGGGCCCGCGATGAGCGAGCCCATTTCGATGACGCGGAGACCTTCGAGCGGACCACTCACTTCGGAAACCCGCCCGCCCGGCTGACAAGGCCGGGGAGTTGGCGGTTCATTTTCACGCCGAGCCACTTCGCGGTTTCGATGAGGCCGTCGAGGCGGATGCCGGTTTCGACGCCGGAGCGTTGGAGCATGTATTGCACGTCTTCGCTCGCCACATTGCCCGTGGCGTTGGGGGCGAAGGGGCAGCCGCCTATGCCGCCGATCGAGGCGTCGATTGTCGTCGCGCCGGATTCGACGGCGGCCCATGCGTTGGCGATGGCGGTGTTGCGCGTGTCGTGGAAGTGGGCGCGGATGGGCAGGCCGGGAACGGCGGCCTTCACGGCGGCCATGACGGCTTTCACCTGCGTGGGGACGCCGACGCCGATCGTGTCTGCGATGGCGATCTCGCGCGGGCCGGCGGCGGCGACGCGGCGGGCGAGATCGGCGACTCGTGCGGGCGCGATCTCGCCATCGAAGGGGCAGCCGAAGGCGACGGAGATGGTGGCCTGCGCGGAGCGGCCATGCTCCTTGGCGAGGCGGATGATCTCGATCGCGTCTTCGAGGGTTTCATCAGACGTGCGGCCCTGGTTGCGCGTGCCGAAACCGTCGCTGGCGGAGATGACGGCGCCGAGCTCATGCACCTGCGTTTCGAAGGCGCGGAGGGCGCCGCGCTTGTTGAGGACGAGGCCAATATAGGTGACCTCTTGTCTGTCGCGTTTCGGGAGCGCGGCGACGACGGCCTCCGCATCCGCCATCTGCGGCACGCGGCCGGGATGGACGAAGCTGGCGACCTCGATGCGCGTGATGCCGGTGACGAGGGCGCGGGTGATCAGCTCGATCTTGTCGGGCGTGGGGAAGAAGCCGGGCTCGTTCTGCAGGCCATCGCGCGGGGAGACTTCGACGAGTTCGATGCGGTGGCTCATTGTTCAGTCCGTATAATTGTGAGTGATGGTGACGCCGCGAACAACGAGCTCGCTGTCGATGATGCGGGATCGTCCGTGGTAAGAAAGCGAGAGTGCGCGGGGAGCCGTCCATTCGAGCTGGATGTCTGGCCCGCCCCAACTGGCCGTGGGCGCTGCGCCGCTGGCTGTGTCCACAATGAAGGTGTTGCCCTTGCCGGTTTCGGTTTCGCCGGCGGCGAGGATCGATATCTGGGATGCCATGCCCGTCGGGCCGCCGCAGGCCCGCTTGAATAGAACAGCCTTCAGCTCCCCATCGGGCGAGATGGCTTCGCGAATGACCTCGTTCTGGCACACGGGCTCGGACTCGCCGCAGGCGGCGAGGAGGAGCGTGGCAAGAATGGCGGCGCGGAACATGGATGAGTTATTGGCGCGGCAGGATCGGGCGTCAATTGCGTTGGAAGATTGGTGAGCCCCGCCCTTGTCCTACGAGACGGCCTTCAGCCTCCTCAGGATGAGGGCTTCACAACCACCGGACATGGAAAGCCCTCATCCCGAGGAGCCGCGCAGCGGCGTCTCGAAGGACGGGGGCGGGCTCAAGCCGTCTTCACGCGCTGCACCGCCTGCTTCCACGCAGCAAGGCGGGTGTTGCGGTCTTCGGCAGGCATTGCGGGTTCGAACTTGCGGTCGAGTTGCCAGAGGGAGGCGGCTTCGTCGAGGGAGGCGAATTCGCCGGCGCCCACGGCGGCAAGGATGGCGGCGCCGAGGACGGTGGTTTCGACATTCTTCGGGCGGACGACCTGAATGCCGAGAATGTCTGACATGAATTGCAGCAGCCAGTTGTTGCGGGACATGCCACCATCAACGCGGAGGGTTTGTGGGGCAACGCCATCCTTGGCCATGGCTTCGAGGAGTTCGGCGGTCTGGAAAGCGGCGCTTTCGAGAGCGGCGCGCGCGATGTGAGCGACCGTGGAGCCGCGTTGCAGGCCAAGGATGGCGCCGCGTGCGTCTGAATCCCAATGCGGCGCGCCGAGGCCGGTGAAGGCGGGGACGAGGTGGACGCCGGAGGTATCGTCTATGCTCTCGGCGAGTTCGCCAGCGTGGGCGCCGTCGCGGATGATCTTCAGCTCGTCGCGCAGCCACTGGATGGTGGAGCCGGCGGAGAGGATGGAGCCTTCGAGGGCGTAGGTGGTCTGGCCCGCGACCCGATAGGCGATCGTGCCCAGCAGGCGCGAGGTGGAGCGTTTGAGTTCGGCGCCGGTGTTGAGGACGAGGAAGCCGCCTGTGCCGTAGGTGGATTTGACGTCACCCGCGTTGAAGCCGGCCTGCCCGACGAGAGCGGCCTGCTGGTCGCCGGCCACGCCGCGAATGGGGAGCGACGGGCCGAAGATGTCGGAGACGCCAAAATCGGCGGCGCTGTCTTTCACTTCGGGGAGGAGGTTCATCGGCACTTGGAAGAGCGCGCAGAGGTCTTCGTCCCAGCGGCCCTTGCGGATGTCGTAGAGGGCTGTGCGCGAGGCGTTGGTGGCGTCGGTGGCGTGGACGCGGCCGCCGGTGAGGCGCCAGATGAGAAAGCTATCGATTGTGCCGGCGGCAAGTTCGCCGCGCTTCGCGCGCTCGCGGGCGCCGGGGACCTGGTCGAGTATCCAACTGATCTTGGACGCGGAGAAATACGGGTCGAGGACGAGGCCGGTGCGTTCGGAGACGAGCGGCTCGTGGCCTTCGGCGGCGAGCTGTTGCGTGATGGAGGCTGTGCGGCGGTCCTGCCAGACGATGGCGTTGTGGATCGCCTCGCCGGTCTTGCGATCCCACACGACGACGGTTTCGCGCTGGTTGGTGACGCCTATGGCGGCGATCTTGCGCGCGCCGAGGCGTTCGACTGTCTGTTCGGCTGTCCGGCGCTGGGTGCGCCAGATGGCTTCGGGATCGTGTTCGACCCAGCCGGAGTGCGGGAATATCTGGGGGAATTCTTCCTGAGCCGAAGCGACAACCTGTCCGTCGAGGCCGATGGCCATGGCGCGGCTGGAGGTTGTGCCCTGGTCGAGAGCGAGGATGACGCCTTTTGTCATGCTGGACGCCTGCGCTCGAACTGGATGGTGGGGACGTCCTTGTAGGTCGTGCGGGCGCGTTCGGTGAAGCCGAACTTCTTCGCGAGCTTGATGGAGGGCGCGTTGTCTGGGTCTATGAGGGCGACGAGGCAGGCGGCGTTGAAGCGCGCCTTCTCCCAGCCAAGGACAGTAGCGAGAGCTTCGCTGGCGTAGCCTTTGCCGTGGGCTTCGGGGGTCAGCGCCCAGCCGAGTTCGCGATCCTCGCCGAAGGACGGCAGGATTTCGCGTTTGGCGTCCATGATGCCGATCTCGCCGATGAAGGCGCCGGTGGCCTTCTCCTCGATGGCCCAGAAGCCGTGGCCAAGCAGGACCCACGAACCCGCATAGCGTTGCAGGCGCTGCCAGACTTCCTCGCGGGTGTAGGGCCGGCCACCGATGAAACGCGTAACGATGGGATCGTTCCAGAGCGGAAGCGCGTCCTGGAGATCGCCCGCGACGTGGCCGCGCAGGCGGAGACGCTCCGACTCGATGACCGGGGCCAGGCTAAAACTGGAAGTCATGCACGGGTCCGAGGTTCAGGGTCTGGCCGATGGCGTCGAGCGCGGCGCGGCATTCGTCGAGCAGCGCGGGGTCGGCGAGATCGGCAGGGGCGAGACGATCGCGATAGTGCTGGCGGACAATGGATTCGAGGGCGTCTATCTTCGCATCGTCGAGGATGACGGAGGCGCTGAGGGCCTTGAGCTCGTCTGGCATCAGGACGACGCGGAGACGGAGGCAGGCAGGACCGCCGCCATTGCGCATGGACTGGCGCAGGTCGAAGTAATGCGCCTCGCGGATGGGACCGTTGGTGGCCAGCACGCGGTCGACGAAGGCCTTGGCGCGGGGCGTCTCCTCGACCTCATGCGGCAGGATGAGCGCCATCTCGCCGGAGGGCAATGTGAGTATCTGGGAGTTGAAGAGGTAGGATTTCA
>JAVBYB010000064.1 GCA_030824255.1 bacterium | reverse complement strand
AGGAGGTGTCTGGCTTCCATGCGCGCCAGCGGTGCGCCGGGGCAGATGTGGGCGCCTCCGCCAAAGGCTAGGTGGCGCGAAGCGCGGCGGCGTGTGACGTCGAAGGCGTGCGCTTCCGGGAAGGCTGACTCATCGCGATTGGCGGAGCGGATGAAAATGTTCAGGGCGCCGCCCGCAGCGACGGGACAGCCGGACAGGCTCTCCGGCTGGGTGGCGATGCGCCAGGTGAAGTCGACCGGCGGCTCGCGTCGTAATACCTCCTCCACGGCATTCGGCCAGAGGGACGGCGTGGCGTGCAGTCGTGCGAGTTGGTCGGGATGGGTCAGCAGAAGGTGGACGGCGTTGCCGATCAGGTCGGTAGTGGTGACGTTGCCGGCGATCAGCAGGCCGCGGATGTTGTAGGTGATTTCGGTGTCGCTCAGCGGTGCGCCCGCGGCTTGTAGCCGGGCCATGTCGCCGAAGAGATCATCGGGCGGGTTGATCTTCGCGTCAGCAAAGCGCCCGCGAATATAGTGGGCGAGGCCGTTGGAGGCGGCAACGAGATTGGCGACATCTTCCGGCGTACGATCGGGATTGAAAGTCTGCACGATGCCGTCGAGCCATTGCCGGAAGGTCGCGAGGGTGTCCTGCGGTACGCCAAGGATGGCGCCTATGCAGGCGACGGGAACCGGCTCGGCCAGCTCCTTCATCAGGTCGAACTCGGCGCGGCCTTCCAGGCGATCCAGCGCCGCATTGATGATACGGATGCATTCCGGTTCAAAGCGGGCGATACGGGCATAAAGCGCCTGCACCAGCGGACCGCGCACGCGGGCATGTTCCGCGTCATCCAGCTCAAGCATTGAGGCTTTCTGATCGTCCGGGAAGGCGAGGCCATCCGGGACGGTGGCGCGGCGGCGGCGGATGGCGATAGCCGCCGGCTCCGCCCTGTCCGGGTTCTTGGCGTGGGAGTTGTCGGCGAATATCGCGCGGGCGTCAGCCATGCGCGTCACAAGCCATGCTCCGGCCGCCTCGTCGCGGTGCAGGGGGCACTGGCCGCGCAGCTCAGCAAGGCGCGGGTAGGGGTCTTCCCGCGCCTGTGGATTGGCGGCGGTCAGGTCGAGGATGCGGAACGGAGATGATCCGGTATCGGCCATGTACGCGTCTCTGTCTGGATTGAGTAATCAACAACCTATGGTTGTAGATTTCGGCCGTCAATCCAGGTTGCTCCGGCCCTGTGGGACGGGGTTGCGCGGAAGGCCGGCTGTTGAGAAACTCAAGGCGGGGGCCAAGCTTGGCCGGCTTGTGCTGGGAACGCCTGATGGCGGTAATGATACCCGATAAAATGCCTGCCAGCGCCACCCAGGGCGAGAAGAAGGCGTTCGCTCTTTTGCAGAAGCTGCCGGACAACTGCATCTGCTATTACGAGCCGGTTGTGGGCGAACGCTACCCCGATTTCGTGGTGATTATCCCCGAGCTGGGCGTGCTGATCATCGAAGTCAAAGGCTGGTATCGCGGCCAGGTGGAGCGGGCGGACACACGCGAAGTCATGATCCGTCAGGACGGCATCGCCAGCGTGCACAAGCATCCTGTGAGGCAGGCGCGGGACTACATGTTCGAGCTGATGAAGGCGTGCAAGGTGAGCCGCCATGCCAGCCATCTTCTCAATCATGGCGGGCAGCACGCCGGCAGGTTCGTGTTTCCATTCGGACATATGGCTCTGATGTCGAACATCACGCGCGAGCAAGTGCGGCAGGCGGATTTCGCAATCGCGCCGGGCGTCTTCGGCGAAGGCAAGATCGTGATGCGCGACGAGATGGACGCGCTGCTGGACCTGACCGCAGACAAGCTAATCGATGTGATGCGGACGTGGTTTGATCCGATCTGGAGTTTCCCACGGCTGACCAATTCTCAGGTCGATTCCATTCGTTTGATCATTCACCCCGAGATCATCATCGAAGGAACATCCCTGGCGGTGCTGGATCACAAGCAGGAAGCGCGGGCGCGATCGATCGGCCATGGGCACCGGCTGATCTATGGCATTGCCGGGTCCGGCAAGACCGTGGTCTTGCTGGCCCGGGCGCGGATGCTGGCCAAGGACCCGAAGAAACGAATACTGCTGCTGTGTTTCAACAGGGAACTGGCCCGGCGGTTTCGCGAGGATTTGCGAGACCATCCAAATGTGGACGCCATGAACTTTCATGGCTGGGCTGCGCGAAACGGCGTAACAGCCAGCGACGATTACTCACCGGAAGCAGAAGCAGTGCGCGCGCGTACCCTGCTTGAGCTGTTTCAGTCGGGGGGCGGCGAGGCCAATCGGTATGATGCGATCCTGATTGATGAGGCGCAGGACTTCCAGCCGCTGTGGTTCACCTGTGTGCGGCAGGCATTGAAGCAGCCTGATGATGGTGATCTGCTGATTGCGCTTGATGGCGGACAAAATCTCTACGGCCGCCAGACGTTCACGTGGAAATCGGTCGGCATTCATGCGCAGGGGCGTGTCGTTTCACGCGCCACATACGATTTCGACCGGAACTACAGGAACACGCGGCAAATCCTGACACTCGCCGCGCCATTCGCGGCGGTCATGCAAAGCGATGACGACGATGACGCTTTGCAATCCTACCAAGTTGATCCGGGCTATGCCGCACGCGAGGGGCCGCTTCCCAAATTCTATGCTGGCGACAATCGCGACGCGGAGATTCAGGCGGTCGTCAACAGCGTGAAAGGATGGCTTGAGAAAGGCATCCGCAACGAGACGGGCGAATTCGAAAGGCTTGCTCCAAGCGACATAGGCATTCTCTATCCGCGTTGCCCAAGCGCGCTGAAGCCTCATCTTTCATCCCTGCTCGAGCGGTTGAGCGAGCTCGCGACTGTGCGGCTTGTTTCCTCAACAGCTTCCGGGGAGGCGCGGCGGGGAACGGGTGGCGGACCGGCGCTGACCGTGGGGACCATCCACTCCGTCAAAGGCCTACAGTTCAAGGCTGTGATTATTGTGTGGACGGACCTGCTTGTCGGAGCGGGCGGGCCTGCATGGGCAAAAAACGATCGTGCCCTGCTTTATGTCGGCCTGACGCGTGCGCAGACCTTCCTTTGCATTTCGTGGAGCAATGGAACTGCGCTCACCGCGGAAGTTGAGGCGGCAGTGGGTTTGATTGAAGATGAGAGCCGGGCAGCCAAGGCATCCGACGGCCTTGGCGAGAGTCCGAAGTCGCTAGCTGAACCTCCCGCCAAACCTTTCCGCTGGTGGCGGTAAAGTCTGGCGGTCGGTCGTTGGAGGACGACTAGAGAACGTCGAGCAGTTTGGCGACGACGGGGTGGCGGACGACGTCGACCTGGGCGAGGCGGACGACGCCTACGTCGCCGCCCATGCTTTCGATGCGGTCTGCGACCGGGGCGAGGCCGGATAGATCGGTCGCGAGATCCGACTGCTGCGGGTCTCCGGTCACGATCATCTTGGAGTTCCAGCCGAGGCGGGTCAGCAGCATCTTGAGCTGCACATAGGTGCAGTTCTGCGCTTCATCGACGACGATGAAAGCGTTGCTGAGCGTACGGCCGCGCATGAAGCCGACCGAGGCAATCTCGATCTGGCCTTCGGCGATCATCGCCTTCACCTGTTTGGCGGCCATGCGATCCTGCAGCGCGTCGTAAAGCGGGCGCAGGTAAGGCGCGAGCTTCTCTTCCATGTCGCCCGGAAGGAAGCCGATGTTCTCGCCGGCATCGACGGCGGGGCGACAGAGCACGATGCGGCCGACCTTGCCGGCGCGCAGCGCTTCAACCGCCTTCGCGATGGCGATGTAGGTCTTGCCCGTGCCGGCCGGGCCAAGCGCGAGCACCATGTTCTGCCGGTCGATGGCCTCGATCAGGCGGGCCTGCCCTTCGGACTTGGGCATGATGTTCTTGACGTAGGCCTGGTCACGCTGCGGCTGCTGCGGTTGCTGCTGTGTCTGATGATTGTGTGACGGCTGCACCCGCTTGCGTTTTCGGGGCTGGTGATCGTCCTCCGCTATCGGGTCCCAGCCGCCTTCAATGACGCTGAGATGAACCCCGCCAGCATCGCGATCACGGCGGCCCTGGAATTCGGCGCGGACACGGCGGACGGCGGATCGTTTACCCATGGAGGTACTCCTTTGTCAGACGAGCGGTGGGGCAGAAACAAAAACGCCGCGAGCCAAAGAGGCGCCGCGGCGTTGAACGAACTGGTTGTAGAAAAATGATGGAAGTGGCGGCGGCCGCGTGCAGCGGCCTGCAGCTGGAATGGCGGATGGCGCAACCGGACGCGGTCGACTCAATCCAAATCCCCGTTTTCGAACCAGACGCAAAAACCAGCGCACGCTCGAATCAAGCTTCCCTAGGAGTAGACTAGTTCCCCATTAACGGAAGTATAAAGGGTCAGTTCCGC
>JAVBYB010000197.1 GCA_030824255.1 bacterium | reverse complement strand
ACGATCCGCGCGCCGCGGTTCACCACCGCGCCCTTCAGAGGCCCGTCGGTGTAGCCGCGCACGCCATGCGCCGCCTCGAACGCATCCGCGCGCTGCAAGGCCAGTTCGGCCGCCTTGCCGCCCGTCACTGGCTTGGCGCCGTCGCCAACCGTCTCCAGCCGGATCGGCGCGTAGACCGTATCGCTGCCCGTCCCCGCCCCAGACGTATTGATGGTCTGGTTGATCACCAGGCTGCCACCCTGCTCAACTTCCAGGCCCAGCATCGAGGTGAACGCAAAGCGCTCCTCGCGCATGAAATAGTTGGTCGCCGCAGCAAACGTAATCTCGATACCGTGCCGGCCTTGTCGCTCCAGCGCGCCAGTCTGGATGTTGAGCCGGTTCGATCCGCCCGCATCGAGCCGCTTCCACGGCAGCTCTATCCGCCGCCGCGCGCCCTCGCCCTCGCGCACCCAGACATCCGTGATGAACAGCGGCCGCGCGATCGACGACGCGTTGTAGAACACGAGCGGCAGCACAAGCACGCCGCCCGTCTTCACTTCCATCACCGCGTCCTTGTCGAGGAACAGCTGCGGCCGCACGCAGACAGAACAGCGGCCGTCATCCCCCACCAGCCCGCCGCACTCCTGAAACGCCATGCAGCGCATCAACGGCTTGCCGCATTCGCCACAGAAGATGGCGTCCTTGGTCACCGCGTGCTGATAGCAGCATGGCGATATGCCGCCGGGATTTCCGCTGGGAATGGCCATCGTTAGCTTCCTAGCGGCGGAGCTGTTCGCCGCAGCCGACGCAGAACTTCGCCTTTGCATGATTGACGCGCGTGCATTTGGGGCACTCGACCGTCTCATCGCCTGCGATGATGCCCGCCTGGATGCCGCCAATGCCGCCGCCCGCGCCATGCGCCACGCCCACCGCGCCCTGCATGCCCGCACCAAACATGGCGCGCGCCTGTTCTTCGGAGCGCACAGCCTGACGGTTCGCCTGCTCCACCATCTGGCGCATGAGGTCCATCTGCGCAGTCTTGTCCGCGCCCTGCGCCTTGGCCTGCTCTTCAAGAATTTTCGCAACAGCTGGCGACAAGCCGGCATTCACCGCGAGGATCTGCTCGGGCGACATCTTGGCGCCCAGTACGAGGCGGTCGGCCTCGCGCTGTGCATCGAGCTTGCGTACATCCATATCGCGGTCGTGCGACGCATCAGCTTCCTTGATGCGGCGTTCGAGGCGGGCGCGCTCCTGTTCGACCTCAAGACCAGCGAGGCCTTTCAGCTTGTCCAGTGAAACCTTGTCAGCTTCGCGCTGGCGCTCCATGCGCGCGTATTCTTCCTTGTCGACAATGTCGACTTCCTTGCGGCGCGTGTCGTGCGTGAAGTCGCGCTCCTTGCCGCGCGTGCCCAGTTCCTTCTCGCGCGTCTCCCAGCCATAGTCGCGATCCTGCTTGCGCTCGGTCACGAGGTCGTCGCGGTCCTGCAGGCGGTTGTCGCGCTGCTCATTGCGGTCCAGCCCGCGCGTCTCGCGATCATACTCGCGCTCCAGCGCACGCATCTTGAAACCGTGTTCACGGTCGAGCTGGTCGGTATTGCGCTCAAGCTGGCGCTTGCGCTCGTGAACGACCCTCAAGTCCACCCCGTCATGCGTCGCGGTCTGGATCTCGCTCTCGAACTTGGCGAGACGCTCGGTCTTGAGCAGGTTGATCTCGTGCGCCAGCACTTTCATCTCGGCCATGCGTGCGCCGGTTTCGCGCGCGTCGCTGAACTGGATTTCGTTGTCGAGCACGAGGCGGCGCAGGTCTTCCTCGTTCGTGAGTTCGAGCTTGTCGAGACGCTGCTTGTTGTCGATGCGGATCAGCGTGCCTTCATGCTCACGCTCAAGATCGCGCTTCAGCGTCTCGAACTGGAATTCCAGCCGCTCCGTCTCGCGCACGGCGGCGGCTTGAGCGGCTTCCTGTTTCTCGACTTCGTTAAGCGCCCAGTTAACCGAGGCTGCACGCACCATCAGGCCCAGATCGCCCGCAATGCGCTCGCATTCCTTCATCAGGTCTGCCTGGATCATGTCCTGCAAGCCATTGTTGCCGCGCACTTCGTTGGCGTCGACACGGCTGACAGCGGCTTCGAACACGCGCTCCCACGAATGACTGCTCAGGCGGGCCGCAGCCTCATCCTTCGCCAGCGAGCGGCGCTGCTGCATCATGCCGATGATGTTCTCCGGCTTCTCCGGATTGATCTGAAGGTCCAGCACGACGCGACCAAGGATTTCCACCTTATCCTTGGTGCGAGCCGTCACATCGAACATGCTCTGGAACGTCTTGAGATCCGCGATCAGCACGCTGATCGATGTCGAGCCGCCGATGATGCCCTTGAGTTGGTGGAACAGCCCGCCCATCGAGAAGTGCGCGCCCTTGTAGGCCTGCACGAACTGGCCATTGCGCATCAGCAGGCCGAGATGGTCAGGCGGAACCTCGAAGCGCTTCTCGAAGAAGGTCTTCAGTTCGGACGGCGCGACAAACTCGGCGAGCAGGCGCGGATCGCTGACGATCAGTTGTTCGGTTTTCATCTTGGCGGTTCCAGATGGAGAAAAGCGACTGAGAGGCGTGTGTCGGGATCAGATCTTCGGCGGCTCGGTCCACTTCTTCTGGGAAATCCAGATGAAGAGGGTGTAGCCGATCACGAAGAGACAGATGATCGTGGGAATGGGGTGCTGCGTGACGACGGCGCCCACCTGGTCGAACTTGCTCAGTTGCACGCCCGCCTGGTCCAGCGTGCGGAAGGTGCCAAGCACCGAGCCCAGCAGGGTGAACAGCGAAAACAGGAAGGCCGCGATGCCCGACAGCATCTTCAGCATCCCCATCGGCTCCTTCTTCGCCTTGCCGGCGGCGGCGAGGGCTGCTGCCCGTTCGCGCTCGGCAAGTTCCCTCTCGTAATTGGCCCCCCGCTCCAGCGCGGCTTCACGCGCCTTCTGGTCCACCTTGAGGAAGTCCGGCGTGGCGTCCTTCTTCACCGAAGCCTGCTGGGCCGAGGTGAGGTTGCTAGCCCGGCGACGCATGTGGATGAACACCGTGGAGATCAGCCACAGCGCCGCGAACGCGACGGCCGCCCACATCATGTAGACCAGCCAGTCTGGCGTCTCGACGACGACAGCGCTCGGCGCTCCGTCCAGCAGCGGAGGCGGTTCATTAGGCATAGGATACTCCCCGTTTCGACCCAGGCATTTCGACCTCGAACCTTGCGGGCCGGCGGTTTCCCGCCGGCCGCTCGGCCCGTCCCCTGAGCGGAACGCAAACCTGTCGTTCTGCCCGAGCGTCGCCCCACCGCGAACTCAGGCCTTTGACGCTGCTTGCGTTTTCGCCTTTGAGCCTCAACCCCGTTGCGGTGGCGCGGACGGTTAGGTCCGTGCGGGCCGCAAAGAATTCAGGCTCACCCGTTCAAGTAAGCGGATCGCCTCCGGAAAACGGCTCAGCGATTTTTGAGAATTCGGTAATATTGGTTCTCCGCCGCTATCCAGAGGGTCCCCCGGGCCCCGGTCGCCTCTCAATTCGCATGTGCGGCAAAACGAAAAGGCCCCGGCGCATCGCGCGGGGCCTTTCCTTGATTGGATCAGTTGAAGCGTGGCGGAGGCTAGGCCGCCCGCAACGTTGCGAGGAAGCTGTCCACCTGCTGCCGCAAGTGCTCCGCCTGACGGCCCAGCTCTCCCGATGCATCCACGACCTGGGAGGCAGCCTCGCCCGTCTCGGACGCCTCGCGCTGCACGTCAGTGATATGCCGCGTCACGTCCCGCGTTCCAACGGCCGCCTCGCTGGTGCTCCGCGAAATCTCGCGTGTCGTGGCGGATTGTTCTTCAACTGCTGCGCTGATCGCGGTCGATACGCTGTCGATCTCGTTGATGGTTGTCTGGATCTCGGAGATGGCCGCCACGGATTGCCGGCTGATCTCCTGCATCGCCGCAATCTGCTGCGCGATCTCCTCGGTAGCCTTGGCGGTCTGCCCCGCCAGCGCCTTCACCTCTGCGGCGACAACGGCAAAGCCACGCCCGGCCTCGCCCGCCCGCGCGCTCTCGATCGTGGCGTTGAGCGCCAGCAGGTTCGTCTGCCCTGCAATGTCCGAAATCAGCGAGATGACACGCCCGATCTTGTCCGCCGCCAGAGATAGCTGCGCCATGGTATCGCTTGTGTTGCGCGCCTTGACGACAGCGGACGACGCGATCCGTGACGCCTGCGTCACCCGATCCGAGATCTCGCCTACTGCGCGGTTGAGCTCATCCGTGGAGTTCGCCACCGTCGCCACGCTCATTGTCGCCTGCTCGGCGGCCGCCGACACAACAACAGCCTTGTTGCTTGTCGCCTCCGCAATCGACGACATCGAGCGCGCCGTATGCTCCAGCTCCGTCGCCGCCGCCGCA
>JAVBYB010000362.1 GCA_030824255.1 bacterium | reverse complement strand
ACGACAGCAGCGGCCAGAATGGTCGCCAGCGTACCGGAGAACAGCGTCTTCCACGCGAGCGAGAGGAAGTCGGGACGGCGCTCCGGGCACATGATCGACAGGCCGCCGATCAGGATGCCCATGGAGCCGAAGTTAGCGAAGCCCGCGATGGCGTAGGTGACGATGGTGCGGGTGCGCTCGGTCATGGCGTCCGCCGGCAGGGAGCCGAGATTTATGAAAGCCACGAACTCGGTGAAGACCGTCTTCTGACCCACGAACGAGCCGGCGATGACCGCCTCGTTCATTGGCACGCCCGCCATGTACATAAGCGGGGCGAACAGCCAGCCGAGGATCATGTTGAGGCTGAGCTTGCCGACATGCTCCGGCGCCGTGCCGGGCGAGGACCATTCCGGCGGAACATCAACCACGCCGAGAATGGCGTTGGTGATGTAGACCAGCGCCAGCGCCGCGATGAGCATCGTGGCGATGTTCCAGATGATGGCGATGCCATCCGTCGCGCCGGAAGCGAAGGCGTCCATCGTGGAGTGGTATTTGAAGTCCGTCTCGCCGGAAGACTTGGACGTTTCCTGCGTCTCCGGGATCATGACCAGCGCCAGCGCGACGGCGGCGGGCGAGGCGATGATCGAGACAGTGATGAGGTGGGCCGCGACAGCAGGCAACACGTCTCGCAGCAGCGTGACGTAGACTACAAGGACCGAGCCCGCGATCGTCGCGAAGCCGGTAGCCATCACGATCAGCAGCTCCGACCGCGTCATGACTTTGAGGTATGGCTTGATGAGCAGCGGCGCTTCCGTCTGACCCATGAAGATATTGGCGGCGACGGAGAGACTGGTGGGACCGCCCATGCCCATGGTGCGCTGAAAGACGACGGCGAAGGCGTTCGTGATGACTTTCAGGATGCCCCAGTGCCAGAGGATGGCCGACAGGGAGCCGATCACGATGATGAGCGGCAACAACTGGAAAATGAAGATCGGACCAGGTGAGCCGACAAGCTGCTCCCAGGCTGCCTGGTTGCCGATGACGGGGCCGAAGACGAAGGATGTTCCCTCGCGTGTGGCTTCGATCAGCACGTTGATGCCGCTGTTGATGGCGTCGAGACCAGCGCGGATGATCGGGATGCCGAACAGGATCAGCGTAAAGGCGTACATCATCGCGATGGCGCCGAGCACGATCTTCCAAGGGAATTTCCGCTTGTTCTCCGACAGGAGCCAGGCGATTCCGGTGATGACAAACAGACCGAGGATCGCCCGGCCGTTGTCCCAGCCCCATTCCATGTTCATGCCCGCCCTGCCCCTTTGAAACGCACGTAATCTACTTCTGGATTTCGTCGACGAGCGCGGTGGCGCCGTAGACGTGGCGCAGCGCGCCGATGATCGCCTCGCTGGACACGGACACGGTGCGGTTGAGCACCGGATCGTAGCCGAACGAGCCGCCGGTTGAATGGATGTTGCCGTCGAAGGCCAAGCCGATGATGCGACCCTCCCTGTTCAACACGGGCGAACCGGAATTGCCGCCAATGACGTCATTGGTGGAGGTGAAATCGAACTGGGTGGTTCCCGGAATCTGCAACTCCTTGCCGACCCAGCGCTTGGCCAGGTTGAAGGGGTAGGCGCCGGTGGCGCGCTTCCAGAGGCCGGAAACGTAGGTGAACGGCTCGATCTTGCCGTGGACGGGATCATCCCAGCCCTGCACCACGCCATAGGAGAGGCGGAGGGTGAAGGTGGCGTCGGGATAGATGCTCTGGCCCAGCACGTCGAAGCGAAGGGCGGCGACTTTCTCCGCGGCCAGCGAGGACGGACCCGTGATCCGCTCTTCGTAGGTCTTGCGCGCGGCGCGAGCGGCTTCGTCCATCAGGCGCACGAGGGCGATGGCGGGATCGTTGGAGGATGACGCCTGCGCGGACGATTCCCACACGCGCTTGCGGAAGCCGGGGTCGCCGATCTGCGAGTTGGCGACAATATCAGCCGCGATCTGCTGCGATGTGCGCGTGCCAAACATGGCTTTCACGGCGGCATGATCGGGACCGAGATATTCGCGGGTCTTGTCGAGCCAGAAGGCGATCTGCAACCGCTCCAGCGAAGGCAGGATGGCGACTTCGGCCAGCAAGCGGCGCTCGGCAGACGCGAGGCGGGAGTCGTTGAACTCCGCCAGGCGATCCTTGTCGGTCTTCGCGCGCTCGGTAGCGGCCCGATAGAGGACACGCGCATCCGACAACAGGACGGAGCCGCCGCCGAAGCGGACCTCCAGCATCTGGTATGGCAGGTAGAGACGTTTCTGTTCGGCGGTCAGCGCGGCGATGGCGGCGAAAGGATCAGCGTACTTGGTGCGCAGCGCGGCGTCAGCGGCGAGAGCATCCTTGAGGCGCTGTTCCTGTCCGAGCTTCACGGAGAAGAAGGACGGTTCGACAAGGGCGGAGCGCTGGCCCTTGAAGACCTTGAGGCCGTTCTCGGTGGAGTTGAGCGCGGCGGCAACCTGGCGCGCTTCTTCCTCACCCTTTGTGCCTTCGTTGATAAGCGCGCCGCGATACTGCGACATGTATTCGATGCGCCATGGCAGGAACTGGTCGCGCTGGAATTCGAGCTGCGAGACAGTGAGCAGGCGCTCCGTGGAGCCGGGGAAGCCCGAGACGAAAATCAGATCGCCAGCTTTCGGGCCGGTGGGCGAAATCTTCAGCGGGTCGCTGAACTTCGCGGGCTGGCCGTCGCGGTAGAGGCGGAGCAGCGCCATGTCGAGCGCATAGCGCGGGAAGTTGAAATTGTCCGGATCGCCACCGAACGAGCCGGCCTGCATTTCCGGCGCGAAGGCGAGGCGCACATCATCGTAGCGGTCGTAGGTGTTGAGTTTGTACTGGCCGCCACGATAGAGGCTGACGACCTGGCAGCGCTTGCGCTTGTCGTCGCCGCAGGCCTCGCGCTCGATAGCGGAGATCTCGGCGGAACGCGCGGCGTTGGAGGCCTCGGGCGCCACTTTCGCGGTGGCCGCCTTCACACGCGCAGTGACATCCCTTGTCGATTGCAGGATGGAGACTTCGTTGCCAGGGCAGATTTTCTCGTCGCGGCGCGTCTGCGTATAGAAGCCGTCACTGGCATAGTTGTTCGCGGGGCTGGACAGCGCGCTGGTGCACGCGGCGACGCAGTGGTGGTTGGTGAGAACGAGCCCGTCCTTCGAGATGACGGAGCCGGAGCAGCCGGATTCCAGGCGGACCGAATTCTTCTGGACGCGATCAAGCCATTTCTGGTCAGGCGCGAAGCCGTACAGCTCCTTCACCTTGGCGGCCGGGAAATTGTCGAACGTCCACATGCCCTCGTCCGCCATGGCGGCCGAAACGGCGAGACCGGCAGCAGCCAGCAGGGCGGCGCCCAGCGCGAGCGGCTTACGCATCAATAAACCTCGTTCACATAGCGACCCCGACTGGGGACCCTAGCAGCGCGGGGCGCTGGCTCAAGCGCCCAGCCTGTGACGAGGGACGACCGTCTGTGGAATGCGGCGGAACTGCGCACCGGCGCAAGATAGACCTTACCAGGCCGCTTCCTTGTTCTGTTCCTTCAGGTAGATCGACTGTTTCGGCCGGTCCATGACGCGGTGCATCATCGGCACAAACGCCTCCAGCGGCATGGTGTCGTAGGCGTTTTCGAAGGCTGGCTGGTCGAACAAGTGGCAGAACTGGGCCGTGTATTCGAAATGCGGGTGGCCCTGGAACTTGTCGCGCATGTTCCGGTCGAGCCCCAGGTGATGGAAAAAATAGTAGCCCTGGAAGATGCCATGGTTGGCGACCATCCAGATGTTCGCCTCAGACACGAACGGCTTCAGGACGGCGGCGGCGATATCGGGGTGATTGAACACGCCCAGCGTGTCGCCGATGTCGTGCAGCAGGGCGCAGACGACGTATTCCTCGTCCATGCCGGCGCGGTGGGCGCGGGTGGCGGTCTGCAGGGAATGCTCCAGACGATCGACCGGGAAGCCGCCGCAATCGCCTTTCAGCAGGTTGAGGTGGGTGATGAGGCGATCGACGTGGGATTTCGCGAACACAGCGTTGGCGGCGCCGATCTTCTTCCAGTCGTCCACTGTGGCGTTGGTGAAGGCGGTGAAGGCGGCGCGGCCCATGGGTTCTTCATGAGTCGCGTCCTGCGGCTTGGGCGGGGATTTGAGATCGTCGGCCATGAGCGATTTCCTCGTATTTTGAGGTGAGGATAACCGAGGCCAGCGGTTTGGGAAACGCCCTGCCCCTGCCCGCTTAGATCGCCCGAATCCACGCCTTGAGGATCGCTTTCAGGGCCGGGAGATTGGCCTTCGGCGCCGCCCCGGCGCCCAGGGTTGCCATCGCCCTGTCCTTGCCGAGCCATTTGAGCAGACCCCTGGGGTCTGGAATGCTGGCCGGATCTGTCGCCTTGCCG
>JAVBYB010000508.1 GCA_030824255.1 bacterium | reverse complement strand
TCGAGGATCGGCGCCCAGCCAAACTGCGAGGACATGCCTTCAAGCAGCGCGCGGACAGATGCTGGGCCTTCATAGGGAAGCGGGCGAAGCGTCTTCTCGACGAAGCCGAACTTCTCGTGCTCGGTGCCGATTCGCCATTGCGACTTCGGCTTTGACCCACTGGCCAGGCGCTCAACAAGTTCGCGTTTGCTGCCGATCCGCGGCGCGGTCTCGTCGATGTCGCGCGTTGGTGTGGTCATGCACAGCGTCCCGGGCCGGTCGTCCTCCAGCCAGATAGGTGCGCCGGATTACGGGCGCCAGCAGGGCCCGTCAAATGTTCCAATTGTGAAGGAAAACTATCGCTCCCGTCAGGAAAGCTACGCGCGCCAGTCGCCGCGAACGGCCTGCCACAGCGATAGTGCCGCCGCCGCAGCGGTCTCGGCCCGCAGGATGCGGGGGCCAAGCCCTACTGGGCGAACGAAAGGAAGCTCGCGCAGGCGCTTTCGCTCCGCTGTGGAGAAGCCGCCCTCGGGTCCAACAAGGATCGCCGCAGGGCCATCCGGGAGGCCGCGCAGCACATCCGCCATCGGAATTGCCTTGCCTGCCTCTCCGCCCCAGGGGCGGCCCTGATCGTCGCCCGCTTCGTCGGCAAAGATCAGGATGCGGTCGTCGGACCATTGTTGCAGCACTGTGTGCAGCTTGATGGCTTCCCTTACGGGTGGAACGTCCAGCCGCTCGGTCTGCTCGGCGGCTTCGATGGCCAGACGCTGCAGGCGATCAACCCGCACAGTGTCGGCGTCGGTGCGTTCGGTCAGGACCGGAAGAATCTCAGCGGCGCCGAGTTCCACGGCCTTTTCGACCAGAAAGTCAGTGCGGGCTTTCTTGAGGGGCGCGAACAGCAACCAGAGGTCTGGAACCGCCGCCTGCTCGCGGACCCGTGCGGACAGGCGCAGGCTGGCAGTCGATTTCGTGCTTCCGGTTAGGGCCGCTTCGAATTCACCGTGGCGGCCATTGAACACCCGGACGGGGTCGCCAGCCTCCAGACGCATCACGCGTGTGAGGTAATGTGCCTGGTCTCCGTCGAGGACCAGATCCCCGCCCTCGGCCAGGTCCGGGGCGACATACAGCCGGGGTGTCGCGCTCATGCCCCTGCGCTATAGCGGTCCGGCTTATCTGCCAAGGACCACACGTGACCGATCCGAACGCCATGACAACCCCAGCCGACGCTTTGCGCGGATCATGGGTGATGCGAGCGCCGGCTTTCGCACAGCCCTATCTGCAGCTGTCGCGATATGACCGTCCCGCGGGATTCTGGCTGTTGGCGCTTCCGTGCCTGATCGGCCTGGTGCTGGCGCGGACCGAGTACGGGCTGATTGCCCAGGATGGGTGGCTGGCGCTGCTGTTCATCGTCGGCGCGGTGGCGATGCGAGGTGCGGGTTGCACGTACAACGACATTCTCGACCGCGACATCGATGCGAAGGTCGCGCGGACAGCGTTGCGGCCCCTGCCCTCAGGGCGGGTATCGGTGAAACAGGCCTGGGCGTGGCTGCTGGCACAGTGCGCAGTGGGGCTGGGCGTGCTGCTCTGCCTTCCCGATCTGGCGAAGCTTGTAGCGCTGGGCGCCGTCCCCATGGTGGCGCTCTATCCGCTGATGAAGCGGATCACGTGGTGGCCGCAAATCTGGCTGGGACTGACTTTCAATTGGGGGGCGCTGGTTGCGGCGGCGGCGGTACGCGGCGAGATTACGTTGGCCGACTGGCTGCTCTATGCGGCGCTGGCGTTCTGGACGCTGGGATATGACACGATCTACGCGATCCAGGATCGCGAGGACGATGCGCTGATCGGCGTCCGCTCGACAGCGCGGCGGTTCGGTCGACAGGTAAAGCCGGCGGTGACGGCAATCTACCTCATCACGATCGGCCTTTGCGCCGGGGCAGGCTTCGTCACGGAGGGCTGGCTGGGCGCTGCGATGACCCTTCCCTTCGCTCTGCACCTTCTGCAACAGGCGGCCCGTCTGGATCCGAACAACGGCGACCGGGCGCTGGTGCTTTTCCGCGCCAACCGGGAGGCAGGCATTTTGTTGCTTGCAGGCTGGGCCTTCATAGCTCTGCCGATTTGAGCCATGGTCTCCCGACAGTGTCACGGGAGCTGACCTTTGAGCGACGAGCCAGTCAATAACGGCAATGACGCCGACAAGCCGGTCGCCAAGGCCAAGGTGAACCCGGTGTTCTTCGCCGCGCCAGCGGTCGCCATCGGGGCGTCCCTGCTGGCCGTGATGATCTCGACGAACAACAACGACACCGATCGGCCCGGAACCAGCGCGCCGGACGAAATCGTCAGTGCACAATCAACGACGCCAGGTCAGCCGGGCTCGCCGGACGTTCCAACACCGCCGGAGCCAGGCACAACCGTCGCAACAGCTGGTGGCGCGATTGCCTTCGATGACCCGACGCTGAGCTATAGCGCTGCTTTCCCGCCGGGATCTGCCGACGACCCGGTGCTGCAGCCGCTGCGTGCGGACGCTTTGGCGCATCTCGAGAAATCGAAAGTCGCCGCGCGCGAGGACTTCGCGCAACGCAAGCAGATGGGCGCCATCGAAATGGCGTGGGAAGTCCAGACGACGTGGAGCTATACGGCCAAGGCAGGCGGCATCGTCAGCCTGCAGGGCGAACAGTACGAGTTCACCGGCGGCGCGCATGGCATGACCATGACCGGCACGCACATCGCCCGCGCCGGAACCGGCGAGGAGCTGACCTTCAACGGCATGCTGCAGGCCAACCGCAATCCCTCGCCCGCCCTGGTGATCGGCATCTGCGAGGCGCTGAAGAAGGCGAAGCTCGACGCGATCGGCTCCGCAACCATCTATGACGAGCCGATCGTCTGCGCCGGGCCCAAGGCCAACATGAAGATCGACGAAGCAAAGATCGCGCTCGCCCCGTCCACCGAGGCGGACAGGTTTGGCGGCGTGTTCGTCTATTTCGACCCCTACGCTGTCGGCTCCTATGCCGAAGGACCCTACACGCTGACCATTCCCCAAGTGGTGTTCCGCGAGGACCTGCAGAAAGAGTTCCAGCCGCTTTTCGCGGGCGCCGTCCCACCGCAGGCCGACAACTAGCGACGGGCGCGAAAGAAGCTCTTGAGCAGCGCGGATGATTCATCCGCGAGCAATCCGCTGGTGACAGCCGGGCGTGAATGGCAGGTGGCCTGTTCGAAGAAGCGCGGACCATGCGCCACCGCCCCGCCCTTCTCGTCAGCTGCGCCATAGACCACACGGCCGATCCGCGCGTGGCTGATTGCGCCGGCGCACATCGCGCAAGGCTCCAGCGTCACATAGAGGGTAAGCCCGGAGAGACGGTAGTTCCCACGCTTTGCTCCTGCCGCCCGCATCGCCAGGACTTCCGCGTGAGCCGTGGGATCATGCAGGGTGATCGGCTGGTTATGCGCCTCGGCGACGATCTCGCCTGTAGCCGGATCGACCAGCACGGCGCCGATGGGCGCTTCGCCCGCGTCAGCGGCGGCCTCAGCCTGCGCCATGGCCCGGCGCATCATCTCGAGATCGAAAGCCTCGTCCATTTGCGCCCCATAGCATTTCAGCCGCGGGATGCTAGACGCTGCAGCGATGCGGATCATCGGCGGATCACTCAAGGGACGCGCCATCAAGGCGCCTGAGGGGCGGAACACCCGGCCCACATCCGACCGCGCGCGGGAATCCCTCTTCAACGTGCTGGCCCATGCCGAGTGGGCGCCGGGCCTGGAGGGCGTGCGGGTGATCGACGCCTTCGCCGGTTCGGGCGCGCTGGGCTTCGAGGCGATGTCGCGCGGAGCGGCGTTCTGCCTGTTCGTGGAGACAGATGCCGGGGCGCGCGGCTGCATTCGCGATAATGTCGAGGCGTTCCAGCTGTTCGGAAACACGCGCATCCATCGGCGGTCTGCGACGGACCTTGGGCCGAAGCCGGCGGGGCTTAGGGCTCTGTTCGATCTCGTGTTCGTCGATCCGCCCTATCATCAGGGGCTTGTTCCCCTAGCCGTCGACCAGTTGGTGAAGGGACAGTGGCTTGCACCGGACGCGCTCGTCGTCGCCGAAACAGGCTCGGACGAGCCGCCGCTGGATCTTCCGGGCTGGACGATTCTCGACGATCGCACCTATGGCGCGGCGCGAGTCTATTTCCTCCGCAAAGGCTGACCCTTCGGTAGCGGCGCAAACGGCGACAGCACGAAGGCGAGCAGCAACCCGAGCACCAGAAGATCGACCGGCGCCGACGCCATCATGTCGCGATAGTCCACGACGAACAGCGAGATTGCGGGCGTAACGCCCGCGACGCTGATCAGCATCATCGCCCCGATATTGTTCATCAGGTGAAAGCCCATCGCGACCGAAAGCCCGCCCGTGCGCCAGACAGTCGCCGTCATCACGAGGCC
>JAVBYB010000373.1 GCA_030824255.1 bacterium | reverse complement strand
CGTGCTGTCGCGATTCTTCTCGTCCTTGTCTTCCACTTGGATCACACACTTCTGCCCGGCGGGTTCGTCGGCGTGGACGTATTCTTTGTGATCTCCGGCTACATCATCACCCGCAACATCATCGCCGAGCGGGATGCTGGAACATTCTCGTTCTCCGAATTCTACAAGCGTCGCCTCGCACGTCTTTTTCCCGCTGCTGCAGTGACCGTGATGCTCACGCTGGGCGGCGCCATGCTCATTTACGGCCCTGACACGGTCGCTGCTGTTGGGCGGTCTGCCATTTATTCGCTTCTGTCCGTGGTGAACATCTGGTTCTGGATGAACAGCGGGTATTTTGAAGATTCATCCAGCCAGAATCCGCTTTTGCACATGTGGTCGCTCAGCGTCGAAGAGCAGTTCTATATCGTCTGGCCCGCATTGATCGTCTTCGGGAGCCTGCTTCCGGTTAAGCGTGTATTCTGGCTCTCCGGTCTGTTTGTCATCAGCCTTGCGGGAGCGTGGCTGTTCTTCACGATGGACCCGAGCGGGGCCTTCTATCTGATGCCTGCCCGCATCTTCCAGTTCGCCATCGGGGCCGCGTTGGCCGCCGCTGCTTTCCGCGTCCCCGCTGCGCTAGGCGTGCCCGCCATTCTGGTGGGACTTGCGGTCATCGGCGCTTCAGCGTGGCTGTCCGACGGCAGGCAGTACGATTTCCTCATTGCGGCTGTTGCGCCCGCTGTCGGCGCAGCACTGGCTATAGCGGGTCTTCAAAACGCAGTCGGCTCCGCACTTCTGGGCAATCTGCCCATGCGCGCCATTGGCTTGCGCGCCTACGCCATCTATCTGGTCCACTGGCCGATAGCAGTTTTCGCTGGAACCCTGCTGGGGCCCAATCGGCCGCTCCACGAAAATGCTATGCTGTTTGTTGGATGTTTGCTTGCTGGGGACTTGTTGCATCGCATGGTCGAGAAACCGCTTCGTTTGTCTGGTCGAGCCGCGACGCCCGGTGGGCGCGACTTCTCCGCCCTGCGCCTGTCAACGGCACTCCTGCTTGTGGCAGGCAGCCTGACATTATCCGCGCACGTTTGGGCGCTCAACAGCACGGCGGTCCAGTCAACTGGCCCAGTCGTCGCTGAAGCTTTGCCGCAGGCGCTGGATACAGCCGTTTTGGTCGGCGACACTACAATCATCCCATCCGCAGCTAGTGAGCCTGCGGGCTCAGCTCCAACGGCAGCCCTCATGGTTGACCCGGTTCCTGCTCCGGCGCCTCAACCGGCGCCAGCTGACGCCGCAGCTCTTTTTTGGGCCAGCGTAGAAAGCCAGCCGCTACAGGCACAGGTCGCTAATCTTTGGCGCGAGCGTACCAAGTATGGACGTTCGGGGGACAAATGCGGCCTGCAGCATGGCGAACCGGTTACCGCTTTCCCGGAAGACATCTGCCTCCGGAACGGCTCACCGAACCCGCGTGTAATGGTTATCGGAGACTCACTATCGGTCGAGGCGCACGTTGCCCTTGAAGGCGTTATTCCCCCCAGTCGAATGGCTGTTGCAGGTACCGCAGGTTGTTCGCCTGAATATCCCGAACCGAGATGGGCAAATCGCCCGGAAGGTTGCCAGGAACTAAACATACGCCGCTTCGAATGGGCAAAGCGGGATGATTTTGATGCATTCGTCCTCACTGCAAATTGGCGTTGGACGAACAAAGAGCGTTTCATGAGCATGCTCCGATATCTGAAGGAGCTCGGTAAGCCTGTCATCGTGTTCGGCCCGCGCGCGCAATTCTCCGAGGCTGTTCCGGGGCTGCTTGGCTCCGCTGCAGGAAAGCGTGCGGCTGAGGACCTGACGAAATATTTTCCGAAGGACTTCGATTATCGGGTCAGGAGCCGCGAAATGCAGGAATGGCTCAAGGAAAGCGGCATCGCCCACGTGTACATTCCTTGGGGCGAGATGCTTTGCAGCGACGAGAGTTGCAAGGCTTACTCTCCCCGAGGAGAACTCATGTACATGGATGCCATGCATATTCCGCCGACCGCAGCGATGTGGGTGGGCACACAGGTCGCCGCCAATCACGGCGCTGCAATCCGCACATTGCTGAAGATGTAGTCTGGCTTCGCTCGATCAACGTCGATCCCGACAAGCCGGAATAGTCACCCCCGCTTGCGTCCTTCCATCAGCAGCGCGCAGCTTTGCGCGTTGGAGCGCGTCTCGGTCAGCGCCGGCTTCATGGCGTTCCAGCGCTGCATGATGAAGTCGGGGTTGGTCGCGAAGGAGCAGGAGAACCGCGCGCCATCCGGGCCAATGAGTGTGCCCGTCGGTTCAAGCCAGGCGTCAAACGCCGCGCGATAGTGCTCGATGCGCGCCGCCGAATGTTTGTTTCTCTCGCCTTGGTCATCCAGGTAGAAATCGATCAGGTGCAGCATCAGCCCGCCGGGTCGAAGCAGGCGCGCGCAGTCCTCGAAGAAGGCGCGCGTTTGCGCCAGCGGCACGTGCTCGATGACCGAGATCGAGAACAGGATGTCGAACGAAGCCGCTGGCCAGTCGAGCGGCTCGCCCACCGTGCCACGGATTGTCGTCACATCGTCCATCGCGACGACGTCCTTCAGCCCGCCGCCCGAACCGTCGAACGGATCGATATTGAAGCAGCGGTTCTTCGCGGCCAGCAGCGGCAGCACGCGCGAATCCCCGCCGCCGATCTCGCCGATATCGAGACCTTCCGTTCCGGAAAGTCGTTCGATGGTGACGGCGTCCTGAATGGACTTCAGCCGCCAGTTGGCGCTCGGCGCGAGCGTCTGCCGTGCCGTTGGGTCCTGCAGGGACCAGATATCTGTCTTGGAAACGAAGCGCAGCGTCATCGCTATTGTCTGCGATGCGCGTCAAACGCCGACAATTGGCTGGAGCCGCATTACCGAAATGTATTCTTGGATAAGGTAAGGCCCGGAGGAGAGTGACCGGCGCCTGAGGCTTGCGGCTATCGTCCCCCTCGCGCCGCGATTCCCGCCCCTCGCGAAGCACGTCGGGCGCGGTGCTCATCAGCCACAATAGCAAAGGGCGTCGGAAGCCGACGCCCTTTGCGGAAGAGCCAATCTCGTCGGGGTGGGAGAGATCGCCTGACGACATGATGGCGCCAATGTGCGTCACGGCGCAGACTATCCAATGCCGTTTGCCGTGCCGACTTTGAGGTCGGACAGGCGCATGAATGACGCTCCTCGACAGAGCGCGCATCATGCAGCACCTCAAATGGGCGAGACACGGCGGCCCGATCATTCGGGCATCCTGCGCCGCGGCCTGCGTCGTCATTGGCACGGTGGCGGTCGACTGGATCGTCCCGCAACGACGAACCTCGACGTCAGGCAAAATCAACTGCCACGTGAAGCGCTCCGACCGGGCGCCGCAGCGGCGCCTGACAGAATCACGGCACGGCCACGCAGGAGCAGGGGCTCGCAAACCCAAGGCTTCCTCAACGGCGCCTATGCGGCTGTGTGCTTTCGCTGCACTGCAGCGAGATCGCGGCCGGGGAGGGCAACTGTAACGAATCAAATGCAACGCAAGTTGCTGAGTCGGCGTTGTGTAAAAGACACGGAATTGGCGGTTCCACCTTGCAAAGAGGTGGGTTTGTTGCTCGGGTGCCCCGTGGCCGGGGAAAAAGCATGGGGCCGCTGCCGTGCCGGGCGGCCCCGTATCGCCTTTGCAAAAAAAAGGGTGTAACGCCGGGATCAGATGCGGGGCGACCGCGTTTGTGATCATGGCGGCTGTACTTGGACGCCGGGGATCGCACCTTTGGACAAGGGGAATTTAATGAAACGAGCACTTTTGTGCGCCACCGCGGCCGCCACCATGGTGTCTGCTGGCGCCACTGCCTGGGCACAGGACGGTTGGTACGCCACCGGCAAAGTCGGCGCTGTCGTCGACGGCCTGCAGGACATTGATAAATCGAGCGGCACCTTCAACGGTTCGCTCGACACGCGCGCGGCGCCGGAAGTGTCGCCCGTGTACGGCCTTGGCCTCGGCTACGGCTTCGACGGCGGCCTCCGCGTTGAAGGCGCTGTTGGCTATCGGAACGTCGAAATGGAAGTTCCGGACACCATTCTCGGCGTTGCTCCCGCTGGCCGCGTTGGCCCGGATGGCGCCGGCTCGACCCGCGTCACCGACGCAATGATCAACGTGATCAAGGACTTTGGTTTCGAAGGCTCGGCCATCAAGCCGTATCTCGGCCTCGGCGTGGGCGCTGCCCGCGTGGATAGCCGCGCTTCCTCGCTCTACTTCACGGGCACGGGCGCTCCGGCGAACGGCTTCGATGACAGCGACACGACGTGGGCGTACAACGTCCTCGCCGGTTTCGGCATCCCGATGGGCGAACAGCTGACGGTTGACGTCGGCTATACCTACCTCTCCGCGCCGGATCTGGCGTTCCAGGGCGTCGATGGC
>JAVBYB010000057.1 GCA_030824255.1 bacterium | reverse complement strand
GATCGCTCTCGAATATCACCGGCTCAGGTTTCTCGGTGAACCCCGCCACGAGCGGCACATCTTCGATGGCGACCAGAAAACCCGTCGCATGAGCCGGCATGCTGGCGCAGGCAGCGGCGGCGGCCATCACGACAAGCGCGGCTAAATTTCTGAACACGTTGGCAGCCCTCCGACAGACACGGAGTCTCCGCCAGTTCGGACGCGCAGGCAAACGCACTGCGCTGTGAAGCCAAAATTGTTCTTGAAATGTTCCTTGGGCGATTTATGGTTAACGGCATGGGCGCTTCAGAATGGAGGCGGGGACGGGCCGGATGATCAGCCGCATCACCACTTTTGCTTTTGAAGGCGTGGAAGCGCGCCCGATCGACGTGCAGGTGCAGCTGACTGGCGGAGCCAACGCCTTCAAGATTGTCGGCCTGCCGGACAAGGCGGTGGGCGAGAGCCAGGAGCGCGTGCGCGCGGCGTTCTCTGCACTTGGCCTGTCGCTGCCGCCGGAACGGACGACCGTAAACCTCGCGCCAGCCGACCTGCCGAAGGAAGGCAGCCATTACGATCTTGCAATTGCGCTCGCCATCCTGTCCGCGATCGGCGCCATCCCGCGTGACAGCCTTGAAGGCGTCGCAGCTATCGGCGAACTGGCGCTCGATGGCGGGCTGGCGCAGACGAATGGCGCCCTGCCCGCGGCTATGGCGGCGGAGGCGCTGGAGATGGCGCTGATCTGTCCGCAGCCATGTGGCGCCGAGGCGGCATGGTCTGGCGGCACGGTGCTCGCGGCCCCTAGCCTGATTGCGCTGGTCAATCATTTCAACGGCACGCGGCCGATCATGCCGGCGAAATCCGGCCCGCTGGCCGAGGCCCCCGCGCCGCCGGACCTGCGCGATGTGAAGGGACAGGACGGGGCCAAGCGCGCGCTCGAGATCGCGGCTGCGGGCGGACACAATCTGATGATGATCGGGGCGCCGGGATCAGGCAAATCGATGCTGGCGCAACGCCTGCCGGGTTTGCTGCCGCCGCTGTCGGCGCGCGAGCTTCTGAAGGTCAGCCAGGTGCATTCGATCGCGGGTCTGCTGGAGCGCGGACAGCTTTCCCGCACGCGGCCATTCCGCTCGCCGCATCATTCGGCCTCGATGCCTGCAATGGTCGGCGGCGGGATCAAGGCGAAGCCGGGCGAAGTCTCCATGGCGCATCACGGCGTGCTGTTCCTGGACGAACTGCCCGAATTCACCTCGCAGGTTCTCGATAGCCTTCGTCAGCCGCTGGAGAATGGCGAGGCGGTGATCTCGCGCGCCAACCGGCATGTGAAGTATCCCTCGCGCTTCCAGCTGATCGCGGCCGCAAACCCCTGCAAATGCGGCGGCGGCGCTGGCGCCTTCCAGTGCCGCAAGGGGCCGACGTGCCAGGCGAACTATTTCTCGCGCATTTCGGGACCCTTCCTCGATCGCATCGACCTTTTCGTCGATGTCGCGCCGGTGACGGCGATGGACCTCTCCCTGCCCGCGCCAGCTGAAGGCACGGCGGAGGCCGCCGCACGCGTGGCGCGGGCGCGCGACATCCAGACGAGACGCTATGGCGAAAGCGACGTGCGCCGCCGCAATGTGAATGCCGACACGCCGGGATCTGAGATCGAGGCGCTGTGCCGGCTCGACAGGGGCGCCAAGGAGCTGGTGACGAAGGCGGCCGAGCAGATGGCGCTGTCTGCGCGCGCCTATTATCGCGTACTGAAAGTCTCCCGCACGATTGCCGATCTCGATGGCGCAGCCGATGTCGCCCGCGTGCACACGGCGGAGGCGCTGACATATCGGTTCAGGCCTGCAATGCCTGCGCGGGCGCCCGGCATTGTGGGATAGGCGCGCTGACTATTTTGCGCGCTTCTTCTCGATGACGTCCCACATCGCGGCGACCGCGTCGACGCCGGAAAGACTCTTAAGCGCGCGTGCGCCGGTGGGCGATGTGACGTTGATCTCCGTCATCATGCCGCCGATCACGTCGATGCCGACGAAGATCAGTCCACGCTTCCTCAGCTCGGGCCCGATGCGCGCGCAGATGTCTTTCTCGCGCGGGGAAAGTTCGGTGGCCTCCGCCGTGCCGCCCACGACGAGATTGGAGCGGATGGCGCCGGCGGGCGGCTTGCGGTTGATGCCGCCGACCGGCTCGCCGTCGATCAGCAGGATGCGCTTGTCGCCTTCGCTGACTGCGGGGAGGAAGGCCTGCGCGATGAAAGGCTCGGGAACCATCTTGTTGAAGAGATCGACCACGGCTTCGAGATTGCCGTCCTCGCGTCCCATCTTCAGCACGCCCGACCCGCCATGCCCGTGCAGCGGCTTGAGCACGATATCGCCATGCGTGGCGCGGAATTCGTGCACGCGCCTGATGTCGCGCGTGATCAGCGTTGGGGGCTGCAGGTCGGGAAACAGGAGCGGCAAAACCTTCTCCGGCGAGGAGCGCACGCCGGCCGGGTCATTGACCACCAGCGTCTCGTCGCTCACCAGTTCGAGCAGGTGCGCCGCCGTGATATAACCCATGTGAAAAGGCGGATCCTGCCGCATCAGGACAACGTCGACATCCTTGCGCAGGTCGAGCCGCACAGCCTCGCCGATATCGGCATGGGGCTTGCGCCCGGGGAAAACCTTCGCCGGCCTGGCCCACGCCGCCACAACGCCTGTGTCATAAGCCAGATCGCCCACGCCATAGACCCAGACAGCGTGGCCGCGCGCCTGCGCTTCCTCGATCATCATGAAGGTGGTGTCGCCGGCGGGGTTGACGGCCTCCAGCGGGTCCATCTGGACGGCAATACGCAGCGACATCGACATTCTCCGGCGGGGCGCTCCCTACCTAGGTTGCGCCCGCGCCGGCTGCAATGCACCGGCCGTCAGGTTCTCGGCCTAGTTGTTGCGCACGGGCGGAAGCTGCGTGCTTTCGAGGCCCGATGAATTGCCGGTTGAGCCCGGCGGGGGCGTGGCGCCCGGCGCATAGGGGTCGGAATACTGGCCGCGCGAGGTCGGCTGGGCGTCCGGCTGCACGATCGGCGCGGGCGCGCTCGAAGCCGGCGCGATGCGGATCGGCTGGCCGGCCTGCGGATCATTGGCCACGGGCTGCCCTTGCTGGTCGGTGAGCTGGGATGCCGCCACGCTGATGTCCGGCGGCGTCCCGCGCTCGCGCACTTTCACGTAGGAGACGACCTTCTTCACGCCGGCGACGATGCTGGCATGTTCGGCTGCACGGCGCAGCTCATCCTCGGAGCGCGCCTGACCCAGCAGGTAGACATTGGCCGCATGGACCTGGATGTTGAAATTCGTGCCCTTGATGTCGTTGTCGGCGAGCAGGCGCACGCGGATCTGCTCGGTGATCCAGGCATCGTTCACATCGCGCCCGAGATCCCAGTAGCCGATGGTCACCTCGTTCGCGACTTCATCCACCGCGCCAACCGTCCACGCAATGCGCTCGGCCTCCTTGCGGTCCGCTTCGGTGGCAACGCGGCCAGACAGCAGCACGAAGCGATCGACCACCGCCACGTCCACTTCCATGAAGCGGCCATTGAAGCCCGCGCCGAGAAGACGCGTCTTCACTTCGGTCGCCGCGCTGGTGTCGTCCAGCGACTGGCCGAGCGTGCGATCCGACAGGCAGCCCGCCAGCAGGGGCGCTGCAAGCAGCAGACAGGCGAGGACGCGTGCGTTCATGTTCCCAATAGCTCCCGTGCGGATCGTTGGCCCTTACGCGTCAGATGCGGCGATTTTCAGGCGGTGGGAACATCTCTCTACTGGGCTGCTTCACAGATGCCAAAGCGAAGACAGTGTCCCTCGGAGAAGAAAAGGATAATCAATATCGCAAACAGCAACGCCGCTATCGCCCAAGCTAACCTTTGGCGTGATTGGAGCTTTTGGGCTGAATAGGGGATGTCACCCCACACGTCTGGCCAAATCACAAAACTCAGCATTACCCAGCTTGCAAGCAGCGCGAACACAAACGCAGCGGCGCCGACAAAACCAAGGGCGAAGCATCCAACAAGGATCCCCGTAGCAAAGGGTATGTGGATCCACCCTTTTATCCGAGCTTTTTCTGCATGCATCATGGATGCAAAGATCGCCTATTGAATCCGTTCTCCAGTCGTCAATCCTGAACGTACCGCTTTCGAATGTGAACCGCTATCCTGCCGCCCGCCAGGCATCCCGCATGTGTCGCGGCAGCCGCCCCGGCGCCAGAAGCACCACATCGAACCGCCAGACAAGCTGCGCCAGTTTGGGGCGGCGGGGGATCCACTGGTGGGCCGCCTGCTCGATCCGCGCCCGCAATTGCGGCGTCACGGATTCCAGCGCCGAGGCGAATGTCCGCCGCGATTTCACCTCGACGAACACCAGCGTCCGGCCCTTGAGCGCGATGAGATCGATCTCGCACGCCGGCATCCGCGCCCGG
>JAVBYB010000380.1 GCA_030824255.1 bacterium | reverse complement strand
CATTGCGGGCGTTGGCGACGCCGGCATCCGGCTCGTGCACAATGACGATGCGCGGGTCGGCGATCTCCCGCAGGCGGCCAAGGGCGGAACCCTCTGGATCATTGTCGACCAGCACCACTTCGAACGTGACATCGCACGCCTGCGCTAGCGCGGAACGCGCGGCTTCGACCGCGCGTTCGGGTCGGCGGAAGGTCGGTAGGATGATGGAAGCGGCCGGTGTCATGGGCCGGACGTTACCCCAGTGGGGTTGCGGGGGCGTTTACACACGAAAACCGTCGTCTGCGGGCGATTTCAGCCGGGAGAGGACGCTGCGCCGTCAGGCGTACCGAATTCGCTTCGGCAGGTGCGGATCACGCCAGCGGCGGACTCGACCATGGTCGTGATCATGGCGGCATAGGCAGGTGAGGCCTCAGCGATGATGTGCGAGGCGTGCGTCCACGCCTGCTCCGTGCGTTGGCAGACCCGCGCCGAGCGCACGCGGTCGATACGCCCGTAGGAACTGGCAACCCGCGAATGAGCCATCGACATGACGACGTTGTAGACGTTCAGATCGTGCGGCGAGAGCGGGCCATTCGCACTTTTCGCAGCTTCGAGATCGAGAATTGATTGCTCGCAGGCGGCTATGGCGAAAGGCGCTGTGTCCGGCGTTGAACCGGAGTTGAGACACGGAGCGGCGATGCTGGTCGCCATGCTTTCGAAAGCGGTCGGCTCCTGGGCGTGGGCCACGGGGGTCGCAACGAGCAGCGCAACAGGCACCATAGCCGCGAGCTTCATCGTGCGCCCCTCGATGCTGCGCCGCCTAGCTGGCAGGCGGACGCTGGATCGACGGCGAGAGATTCTGAGAGACCTGACGTGCATCGAACGCATTCGGATCGGAGCCTTTGGGGCCACGGCTCATCACGATCTCGGCGAAGGCTTCGTACTGCGTCACCTGATCGTAGCGCGCGGGCGAGTCAAAGAACGGATCCCAGCCGCCCATCCAGCCCCAGCGGGGGGAATAATACATGTATGAAAACCGAGGGCCGTAGAAGCCGCCGGCGCGGCGTATGCTGCTGTCCTTGTCGGTATCGCGACTGACAACGGTGAAGACGTCATAGCCGCTTTGCTGCGTCAGCTCGGCTGCGCGGAAGAGCATGTAGTTCTCGACCGTCTCGCGATCGGTGAGAGAATTGCCCTTGAAGGCAATGCGGTAGCGATCGTTCTCGAGCTTCGTCTCGGAATAACCACGCTGATAGCTGGCTGAGCCCGCGGGCTGGTAGGGCGTCGGGCCGCTGGAGCACGCGGCGAGAAGGGACGCTGCGGCAACTGCACTGGCAGCAAGGACATTGCGGATCATGGAAGGCCTCCTTAGGCGCCTGTGCATATAGTGGTGTCTGGATGAACGGCTAGCAACGGTCCGGTATCCACAAGCCTGTCATTTCGGGCGCCAAAACAATAACAAAACAGCGCCCGGTTTCCCGGGCGCTGCATTGCAACACACCAGAAGGGCCGATCAGGCGGTCGCGAAACCGAAGACCGACTTGGTCTCGAGGAATTCGTGAATGCCTTCCTGGCCCCATTCGCGGCCATTGCCCGACTGCCGGTAGCCGCCGAAGGGCATGGATTGGTCGGAACCCGCGCCGTTGATGTGGACCATGCCGGTGCGCAGCTGTTTCGCCACGGCCTGTGCGTGTTCCTGGCTGCCCTGCACATAGCCCGACAGGCCGTAGACCGTATCATTGGCCATGGCGATCGCCTGCTCTTCCGTGTCGTACGGCAGGATGCAGAGAACGGGTCCGAAGATTTCCTCTACGGCGATGGTCATGTCATTGCGCACATCGGCGAAGACGGTGGGCTTCACATAGTAGCCGCGGTTGAGGCCTTCGGGACGGCCGAGGCCGCCAGCAACAAGCGTTGCGCCTTCATCGATACCCGCCTTGATGAGGCCCTGGATCTTGTTCCACTGGGCTTCGGAGACGACCGGGCCGATGGCGCCTTTTTCCGCCGTGGCGGGGTCCTGCACTTTCACAGCTTCGGCAGTGGCCTTGGCGATGGCCTTGGCTTCCTCGTTCTTGGCGCGCGGCACGAACATGCGCGAGGGCGCGTTGCAGCTCTGGCCCGTGTTGGTCATCATCTGCATGACGCCGGATTTAACGGCCTTCGCAAGATCGGCGTCGTCGAGGACAATGTTGGCGGACTTGCCGCCAAGTTCCTGGGCGACACGCTTGACGGTCGGAGCGGCGGCCTGCGCCACCAGAACGCCTGCGCGCGTGGAGCCGGTGAAAGACATCATGTCGACATCCGGGTGGGCCGAGAGGGCTGCGCCGACGCCGGGGCCATCGCCGTTCACGAGGTTGAACACGCCTTTCGGCACGCCAGCTTCATGCATGATCTCGGCGAAGATGATGGCGTCGATCGGCGCAATCTCGGACGGTTTGAGAATCATGGTGCAGCCGGCGGCAATGGCGGGCGCGACCTTGCAGGCGATCTGGTTCTGCGGCCAGTTCCACGGCGTGATGAAGCCGCAGACGCCGATCGGCTCCTTGCGAATCAGGTGCTTGCCGCGGCGCTCCTCGAACTCGAAGGTGCGGAGGTAGCTGGCGGCCTGCATGATGTGGCCAAGGCCCGACGGGGCCTGTGCTGCGGAAGCGAGCCAGCCCGGGGCGCCCATCTCTTCAGAGATGGCGGAGGCCATGTCGCCGAGGCGCTTCTGGTAGGCGGCGACGATCTTGTCGAGCAGTTCGGCGCGGTACTCTTTCGTGGTGGCGGCGAAGGCAGGGAAAGCGGCCTTCGCGGCGGCAACCGCCTTGTCCACGTCGGCCTTGGAGCCGAGGGAGATGCGGGCGTAGCTTTCTTCGGTGGCCGGGTTCTGGACTTCCAGGGTGCGGGGGGTGACCGGATCGACCCATTCGCCGTTGATATAGAATTTCAGGTATTCGCGCATGGGGCGTCTCCGCGTGGTTTCAGGGGGCCTGTCACTCGTTTGGCGAGTAGATAAGCCTGTTGCGCACCTGCGGGAACCCCCTCCCCCTGCCTTCCGACGACCCGCTAGTTGAGCGTGCGCTCCACGCTGTCGACACGATGGAAGGTTATCGGGCCGATCTCGTTCACCATGGTGTTGGAATCGACGAAGGTGCGGACGGTGGTGGAGAGGGCGTGGCCGTTCTCGTCCACCGTGAACAGCCTAAAGCGCTGCTTGTCGAGCGGCTCGACACGATACCGGCCGGTCTGCACCACAGGATTGGCGGTGACGCCCCGGATTTCCATCTGGTTGCGGGTCAGGTAGGAGCCGTCCGTGTTGAAGATGGCGGTGATCTCGCCCTTCACGTCTCCGGACAAAGTATCGGCCTTCCACTCGCCTACCAGCGTGTGGATCAAGGTGGCTGATTTTGGCTTGCCACGAAACAGCATGGCCACGTCCCTTCGAAAGCCATGCCAGCACAGCCGACATTGCACGCCAACCGGGAGATTCAGTTCCCGGGGCCTGCCGTCGGGGCGAGGCTGGCGGCTTCTCGTGACCTGAATGCCATGCCAACCTTACCTGACCGTTGAATCCATTGGGGGACCCGGATGCGGCGCCGGAACGCGGCAGGCCCGCCACTGCGGGCGGAACTCCACCCCGGCGCACAACCAGGAGGAGAGTGACATGGCGATCACAGGTGGATGCCAGTGCGGGAAGGTGCGCTATGCCATGCATGTGGAGCGGGTGGAGAAGCCGCACGTCTGTCATTGCCGGATGTGCCAGAAGGCGACGGGCGGGGTTTTCGCGGCGCTGGCCGGATGCGCGAAAGCGTCCCTTGAATGGACAGCCGGAGACCCGGCCTTCTTCGCCTCCTCAAGCCTGGCGATGCGGGGGTTCTGCCGCGACTGCGGCACGCCGCTGTCCTTCGCGTACACCACACCCGAGGCGCGGATCTATGTGACCATCGGGTCGCTGGATGATCCGGACGCGGCCGGGATCGAGATCCAGTACGGGCTGGAATCCCGGATCCGCTGGGTGGAGTTCTGCGAGGCCGTGCCGGGCGAGATCACGGGCGACAGCGCGGACGCACAGGCCTTCTTTGCCGGGATGGTGAACAATCAGCCCTAGATCGAGATCGCGACGATCTCGGCTTCGGCTGCGCCTGCGGTGATCTCTTCACCGACGCCTTTGCCGATCATGGCGCGTGCGAGCGGCGAGACCCATGAGATGAGGCCGCACGAGGGATCCGCCTCGTCCTCTCCGACGATGCGCCAGGACTGGCGCCGGCCGTCGGCGCGAAGGATGTTCACGGCGGACCCGAACGTAACGACATGACAGCCGGTGGGCGCGGGGTGGACCTGCGCGCTGTTGCGGCGTGCCGTCCAGTAGCGGAGGTCGCGCATGGCGCGCGCCGAAGCTTCCTTGTCGCTCGCCGCGCGGGCGGTAGCATTGGCCGCGCTATGGCGCTCGATCTCGGCGTCG
>JAVBYB010000172.1 GCA_030824255.1 bacterium | reverse complement strand
CTGTCCGCGCCTCGAACTCCGCAAACGTCGTCGGCAACAGTGGCGCCGAGCCCGAAATGAACACCCGCACATTCGCCGCCGCCTCGCGCCTGAATGCCGGGTTGGCGAGGAGGCGCGTGTAGAAGGTCGGAACCCCCATCATCACCGTCGACCGCTTCAGTCCCGCCAGCACCTCCGCATCGGAGAACTTCGGCAGCCACACCATCGGGCACCCCGAGAGGAAGGCGCAGTGCATCGCCACGAACAGTCCGTGTACGTGGAAGATGGGCAGCGCGTGCAGAAGCACATCACCCGGCGTAAAGTCCCACGCCTTGTGCAACGCAACAGCGTTCGCCGTCAGATTGCCGTGGGATAGCATCGCGCCTTTCGACCGGCCGGTCGTGCCGCTCGTGTAGATGATCGAGGCGAGATCGTCCGGTCCGCGCGGCCGCGCAATCACCAGCGGTTCGAAGGTCCGGCTCCCGGCGACGAATTCTGGCGCAGATTTAATGAGCGCGCGAGGCTCGGCATCGCGCACGAAATAGTCCACTTCACTCATTGTATACGCGCCATTGAGAGGCAGGAACACCGCCCCCGCCTTCAACACGCCAAGGTAGACCATCACGCTCTCAGGCGTCTTCTCCGCCTGCATGGCAATGCGATCGCCGGGCGAAACGCCCTCTGCCACAAGGCGTCCCGCCACGTGCGCTGCCCCGCGCTCCAGCTCGCCATACGAAATCTCGGCGCCATCGCCCAGGATGAAGGCCGGCCTATCCCGGTCCGCGGGGAAGCCTGCGGCAAGCGCGTCGTAGAGAACGTTCGTCATCGCTGCTCCTGCATTTCATTCGAAACTGGGTGCCCGTTTCAGGCCTCAACTTCGCTGGACAGTGGCCGGGCTCAACGCTGTAAGTCATAGCGCAAGAATCGAGGGACTGAATGACAGAGCCGACAGACCGGGAATTGAGACAGCGGGCCGCCCGCGTCATTCCAGGCGGCATGTACGGCCATCAGTCCGTCGTCAGCTTGCCGGATGGCTACCCCCAGTTCTTCGCACGTGCGGAAGGCCCATGGCTGTGGGACACCGAAGGCAATCTCCTGCTCGACCTGATGTGTGCGTACGGCCCGCAGCTTTTCGGCTATGGCAATGCCGTCATAGACCGGGCCTATATCGAACAGCTGCACGTCGGCGACGCGATGACAGGGCCCTCGCCCATCATGATCGATCTCGCCGAAACGCTGGTGGGCATGATTGGCCACGCCGAGTGGGCGATGTTCTGCAAGAACGGATCGGACGCCACCACCATGGCGCTGATGGCCGCTCGCGCCCACACCGGCCGCAACAGCATCGTCCGCGCGCGCGGCGCCTATCATGGCTCGCAACCATGGAGCAATCCGCGCCCGGCCGGCGTCGCGCCCAGCGACCAGTCAAACCAGCACCTCTGCATCTACAACGATATCGCCAGCCTCGAAGCCGCGGTGAAATCCGCCGGCAGCGATCTCGCCGCCATCTTCGCCGCGCCCTACCGTCATGATGTCTTCACCGACCAGTCGCTGCCATCTGCTGCCTATGCGCGCCGCGCCCGCGAACTCGCCGACCAGACCGGCGCGCTTCTCATCGTCGATGAAGTCCGCGCCGGCTTCCGCCTCGCGCGCGATTGCTCATGGTCGCTCGTCGGCGTGGCGCCGGATCTGTCCTGCTGGGGCAAGGCGATCGCCAACGGCCATCCCATCTCGGCGTTGGTCGGATCAGAGAAAGTCCGCGTCGCCGCCAGCAGGATCTACGCGACAGGCTCCTACTGGTTCGCCGCTGCAGCCATGGCCGCCAGCCTCGCCACCCTCCGGCAGATTCGCGACACGGACTATCTCGAGCGCACCATCGCACTCGGCGAGAGACTGCGCGAAGGTCTCGATGCTGCGGCAAAGGCCCATGGTTATACCCTGCGCCAGACCGGCCCCGTCCAGATGCCGCAGATCCTCTTCGACAGCGACCCCGACATGCGCCACGGCTATTTCTGGTGCTCACGCATGATCAAGCACGGCGTCTACATGCATCCGTGGCACAACATGTTCCTGTCTGCGGCAATGAACGAGGCGAACATCGATTTCGTCATCGACGCCGCCCGCGAAAGCTTCCGGGAACTCGTCGTTGCCGCCCCAACGCTCGGCGCCAACGACCGCTATCCCGGCCCGCGCAGCTAGTTGCGCTCAGCCTGCGGGGGAGTATTCCCCCTGTTGACCCGGCGATTGTCGCAACTAGTCTCCGCGCGATCGCCCCAAGGGGCTGGAATTCCAACAGGACGGACGAAATGAGAAATCTTCTGCTTGGCGGCGTCGCCGCTCTTGCAATTGTGCTGGCCGGTTGCGGCACGGGTGGTGAAACCGCCGGCCCCGCCAAGGAAGACGCAGCCACCTTCCTCGCCAATGCCGAGAAGGAACTGTCGGAATTTTCGGACTATTCCGCCCGCGTCGCCTGGGTGAACGCCAACTTCATCACCGAAGACACCGACTGGCTCGTCGCGCGTGCGGGCTCGGAAGGCACGCTGATGTCCGTCCGCCTCGCCAACGCCACCAAGCAGTATGAAGGCCAGACGCTGACGCCGGAACAGCAGCGCAAGATGAACATCCTGCGTGCTGGCATCACCATGCCCGCCCCCTCCGCCGGCACGCCGGAAGAGCAGAAGCAGGTCGCCGACGAACTCTCCGAAGTCATGACGCGCATCTCGTCGACCTACGGCAAGGGCAAGTTCACGATCGACGGCAAGGAACTGAACCTAGAAGAGCTCTCGGCCATTATCGCCTCCTCGCGCGACCCGAAGAAAATCCAGCAGGCCTGGGAAGGCTGGCACACCATCTCCGTCCCCATGAAGGCTGACTATGCCCGCATGGTCGAGATCGGCACGGCCGGCGCGAAGGAGCTCGGCTTCTCCGACATCGCCGACATGTGGCTGGCCAACTACGACATGCCGTCCAAGGACATGGAAGCGACGGTCGAAAAACTGTGGGGTCAGGTGCAGCCGCTCTACAACGACCTGCACTGCTACACGCGCGGCAAGCTCAACGCGAAATACGGCGACGCCGTGCAGCCGAAGACCGGCCCGATCCGCGCCGACCTCCTCGGCAATATGTGGGCGCAGCAGTGGAACAACATCTCCGACATCGTTGCCCCGCCCAGTTCGGATCCCGGCTACGACCTCAACAAGGTCCTCGTCGCCAAGAACTACGACGCCCTCAAGATGGTGAAGACGGGCGAAGGCTTCTTCACCTCGCTCGGCCTCGCGCCGCTGCCGGAAACCTTCTGGGAGCGCTCGCTCATCACCCGCCCGCGTGACCGCGAAGTGCAATGCCACGCCTCGGCGTGGGACATCGACAACCTCGACGACATCCGCATCAAGATGTGCACCGAGGTGAATTCGACGGACTTCTCCACCGTCCACCACGAGCTGGGCCACAACTTCTACCAGCGCGCCTACAAGAACCAGGACCTGCTCTTCAAGAACGGCGCGCATGACGGCTTCCACGAAGCCATCGGCGATTTCGTCGCCCTCTCGATCACGCCGGAATACCTGAAACAGCTCGGCCTCATCAGCGTCGATCCGCCGGCCTCGGCCGATACGGCCCTGCTGATGGATCGTGCGCTCGAGAAGATCGCCTTCCTGCCCTTCGCCATCAAGCTCGACAAATGGCGCTGGGACGTCTTCCGCGGCTCCGTCACGCCGGAACAATACAACCAGGCTTGGTGGGACCTCTCGAAGCAGTATCAGGGTATCGTGCCGCCGGGTGACCGCCCTGCGGACGCCTTCGACGCCGGCGCGAAATATCACATCCCGGGCAACACGCCGTACCTGCGCTACTTCCTGTCGTTCATCCTGCAGTTCCAGTTCCACAAGGCCGCCTGCGAACAGGCTGGCTGGACGGGCCCGCTGCATCGCTGCTCGATCTACAACAACAAGGACGTCGGCGCGAAATTCAACGCCATGCTCGAAATGGGCGCCAGCAAGCCCTGGCCGGATGCGCTCGAAGCCTTCACTGGCACGCGCGAAATGGACGGCTCGGCCCTCGTCTCCTACTTCGCCCCGCTGCAGACGTGGCTGAAGGAACAGAACGCCGGCCAACAGTGCGGCTGGTAAGCTCACCAGAACCACCACCGGAAACGCCGCCCCGCAACGGGCGGCGTTTTTGTTTTTCCGGACCGCCGGGCTCCCGCCCGGCAACGCGACGCGTCACCCGCGCGACCACGCACATTTCGGGGGAAGCTCGTTGTCCCCATCCGGAGGAAACAGAAGAATCTTCTGGCCGGATTTCAGCGCACTAGCCGCAGAGATTGGGGGAAGCACGTGCTCAGAACTGTGTGCATGAAAAGCTCGCCTATACTGACTGCGTCCACCCCGCTGGAGGGCAGCTGATCAATGTTCAACAGTGCGGGGTGGATGCAGATGAGCGTGAAAGCCCGTGCC
>JAVBYB010000296.1 GCA_030824255.1 bacterium | reverse complement strand
GCCGCCTTGGACGCATTGTAGGCCGACACGTTCGGAATGACGATCCGGCCCGCCATCGAGGCAATGTTGACGATGCGTCCACGGGGGGAAACCTCGGCGCCGGCTTTGACCAGCCTGCGGGCCGCTTCGCGCGCCACGCACCAGACCGATGTCACGTTCAGGTCCATGATCTTGCGGAACTCGGCAATGTCCTGTGTCAGCGCATTCTTCTCGTGCGTCATGCCGGCGTTGTTGATGACTGTATCGACCGTACCAAACTTCGCCTCGGCTGCGTCGAACATGGCGACCACTGCCGCCTCGTCCGTCACATCGCATTGAACGGCGAGCGCGTTGTCCGCGCCGAGCGAGGCCGCCAGGTCATCCAGCCGCTCCTTGCGGCGCGCAGCGACGATCACCTTGGCGCCCTCCGCGGCGAGCACTTCCGCAAAGCGCTTGCCGAGGCCCGAGGAAGCCCCCGTCACCAGCGCTACACGTCCTGCAACACGTCCGGTCATCATAGGCTCCCTAAAGCAGTCCACTCATATCCCGCAGCAGGCTCTTCACGCCCGCTAGCCTGCCCGGCGCATCGGGCCATGTGCCGCTGAGAACCAGCTTCATGTCCGGCCGCAGTTTGAGCCGGTTCGGCTGTTTCTGCACATAGGCGATGAGCTTTGCGCCATCCAGCGGCGCGTTATCGCGGAACGCCAACAGCGCGCCTTTTGGTCCCGCCGACACCTTCGCGACGCCCAGTCGTTTGCAGAGGATTTTCACAGCCGTGATTTCCAGCAGCTGTTTCGTTTCCTCCGGCAGCGGACCGAACCGGTCGATCAACTCGGCGGCGAATGCTTCGCGCTCCTGATCCGTCTGCAGGTCCGCCAGTCGCCGGTAAAGCGACAGGCGCGTCGACAGGTCTTCGACATAGGCTTCCGGGATCAGCACGGCTGCGCCGATATCGATCTGGGGGGACCACTCGTCCGCCACCTCGTGCGTGTCGAGGCTTTCGCCGGAACGCAACGCCTTGACCGCATCCTCCAGCATCTGCTGGTACAGCTCGACGCCTACTTCGCGCACATGACCTGACTGCTCATCGCCCAGCAGGTTTCCGCCGCCCCGCATGTCGAGATCGTGACTCGCCAGCATGAAGCCAGCGCCGAGGCTGTCGAGCGACTGAAGGACCTTCAACCGCTTGTCGGCGCCTTCGGTCAGCTTCTCCGCGTCCGGTGTTGTCAGGTAAGCATAGGCGCGCAGCTTTGCACGACCCACGCGCCCACGCAGCTGATAGAGCTGGGCCAGGCCGAACATATCGGAGCGATGGACGATAAGCGTGTTGGCGCGCGGAATGTCGATACCCGACTCCACGATGGTCGTTGAGAGCAGGACGTCCGCCTGCCCGTCATAGAAGGCGGACATGCGATCTTCGAGATCGGTTGCCGCCATCTGTCCGTGCGCCGTGAGGAAGCTCACCTCCGGCACCTGTTCTCGCAGGTATCGTTCCAGGAACGGCAGGTCCGCTACTTTCGGCGCCACGAAATACGATTGCCCGCCGCGATAGCGTTCGCGCAGCAGCGCCTCGCGGATCGTCACGGGGTCGAACTCCACCACATAGGTGCGCACCGCCAGGCGATCGACCGGCGGCGTCGCGATGATCGAGAGATCACGGATGCCCGTCAGCGCCATCTGGAGCGTGCGCGGGATCGGCGTTGCCGACAGGGTGAGCACGTGTACGTCGGCCTTGAGCTCCTTCAGTCGTTCCTTGTGCTTCACGCCAAAGCGCTGTTCCTCGTCCACGACGATCATGCCGAGGCGCTTGAAGTCGATACCCTTGCCCAGCAGCGCGTGCGTGCCCACCACCACATCGCATTCGCCGGAATTGATCTGGTCCTTGGTCTCGTTCGCTTCCTTTGCCGTCACGAAGCGCGACAGGTGACGCACCTTGATGGGCCAGCCGGCGAAGCGTTCGGAGAAGGTCTGGAAGTGCTGTCGCGCCAGCAGCGTGGTCGGCGCCACGATAGCAACCTGCAGACCGCTCATCGCCACGAGGAAAGCGGCGCGCAGCGCTACTTCTGTCTTGCCGAAACCGACATCGCCGCAGATCAGGCGGTCCATCGGCTTGCCCGATGTCAGGTCCTTGATGACATCGTCGATGGCTGAAAGCTGGTCGTCGGTCTCTTCGTAGGGGAAGCGTGCGGCGAACTCGCGGAAGATGCCGTCAGCGCCATCCGCCTTCGGCGCCGTCTTCAGTTCGCGCTCTGCGGCGAGCCTGATCAGCTCGTCCGCCATGTCCATGATCTTCTTCTTGGCGCGCGCCTTGCGCGTCTGCCATCCCGCCCCGCCAAGCTTGTCGAGCGCGCCCTCGCCACTCTCTGCGCCATAGCGGGAAATGAGCTCCACGTTCTCGACGGGAAGCAGGATCTTGTCGCCGCCAGCGTAGATCAGCTCAAGGCAATCATGCGGCGCCAGATTGACGGTGACGGTTTTCAGGCCCTCGTAGCGTCCGACGCCATGCTCGACGTGCACGATCAGGTCGCCGGTCGATAGCGCGGCCGCCTCCGCAATCACCGCCGCTGACGACTTGCGCTTGCGCGGGCGGGCCAGCTTGTCGCCCAGCATGTCCTGTTCGGAAATGATGACGAGATCGTCGTCCTCAAAGCCTGCCTCGACCGCGATTTCTGCAACCGCGACCTGCCCTTTGATGACTTCTGGCCACGAGCCCACTGTCTTGGCGTTCGGAATGCCGTGGTCATCCAGAATGCCGACAAGGCGGCTGGCGGACCCAGGGCTCCACGCGGCCACGATCACCTTCTTGTTTGCCGCCTGCCGCTCGCGCACATGGCGGACAACAGCATCGAACAGGTTCGTATCGGGATTTGACCGCTCCGCCGCGAAGTTTCGCCCCTGCTTTGCTCGTCCGATCAGCGCATCAGCTTTTTCCGGCGCGTTCTGGGATGTGAAAGTCGCCGTTGCGCGTGCGGTCAGCGCGTCGCCCAACTCCTGTGCCGTGAGGTAGAGTTTTTCCGGCAGGAGGACGTGCTGGATTGTCCCGCTTGCGGTAGCGGCCTGCTTGCGCGCTTCGTAATATTCACCGGCCTGCGCCAGCCGCTCGCTCGTCGCTTCGGCTGCGGCGGCATCCAGTCCTATCAGCGCGTTGGCGCCGAGATAGTCGAACAGTGTCTCCATGTTCTCGTAGAACAGGGGCAGCCATTGCTCCACGCCCTGACGACGGATGCGCTCGCGGGCCGCCTCGTATGTCGGATCACCGCCGGGGGAGCCGAATTCGGACAGGAAGTTCCGGCGCAGAAGGCTCAGCGCATTGTCCGAAAAATCGATCTCGCTCACGGGGGCGAGGACGATCTCTTTCAGGTCGACCGTCGAGCGCTGGGTTTCAGGGTCGAAGTATTTCGCGGTTTCGAGGTCGTCGCCAAAGAAGTCTAGTCGGACAGGCTCGGGCAATCCGGCCGGGAAGATATCGACGATGCCGCCCCGGATCGAATACTCGCCGGGCTCGCGGACAGTGGAGGCGCGGCCATAGCCATTGATATCGAGATAACCGCGAATGCGGTCCGGCATGATCGTTTCGCCGACGCGCGCGACGAAGGCGGCAAGTCCCATGTGCGAACGCGGCGGCACGCGCTGAACGACGGATGATGCGGTTGTCACGACCAATGCGGGCGGCGAGCCGACATTGCGGCTGGCGAGCCGTGCAAGCGCTGCGCATCGCGCGGCCGCAATGGCCGGGCTCGGACTCACGCGATCGTAAGGCAGGCAGTCCCACGCCGGCAGGTGGATCACTTCCAGCAGGGGCGCAAAGAACTTCGCCGCCGCGACCGCCATCAGTGCGTAGCGATCATCCTTCGCGATGTAGAGCGATGCGCCGCGTCGCTTCTGCGCGGTCTCCGCGATCAGGCGCACATCAGCGATGAACGGGGCCTCATAGACCCGCACCGGTTTCGTCTGTTTGGCGAGGGTATCCCAGACCCGCATGACGATCTCACAAAAGCATAGTCGATCCGCCCGGACGCCTCGTTGAGCGCCAGGTTCGGCAGTTTGTTCCAACGGTCCGCCCGGCGTTTCCGCCTCGGGCTTTACCTATCTGGGTGCGGCATATCGGAAGGAAAGCAACAGGTCGAGCACTTCCGACCTCTGCTCGGCAGACGGCTCGCCCCGCCCCATGATCCAGTCGAAGACGTGCTGGTCGGGAATATCCAGAACGGCCTCGAAATCGGCGAGCTGGCGCGCGTCAAACTTCGCCAGATGGGCATCCGTGAACTGCTGCATGTAGAGGTCCAACTCGCGGAATCCCCGCCGGTCCGACCGGAATTTCAGCTTGCGCCGGTATGTGTCGAGATCGCTCATGGAGGGCTCTGTAAACCTGAGCGAGCAAGGCGGCAAACACCAAAAGCTCCACGACGCTGATGCGTCTGGAGGTTCGCTGTAGCTCTGGCCCACACATGGAGGGCCGGGG
>JAVBYB010000352.1 GCA_030824255.1 bacterium | reverse complement strand
CGGTAGAGGCGTAAAGGGACAGGGCGGCAGGACGGCCGGCGATGTGCTGGACGAGGACGATCGCGCGCATTTCGCCGATCTGCTTGTCGCCATCGCGGATCGGCAGGACCGTGACGCCTTCGCCGAGCTGTTCGGGTATTATGCGCCGCGCGTGAAATCCTACCTGATGCGGCTGGGCTCCAGTAATGCGCAGGCCGAGGAGATCTCGCAGGACGTGATGGTGAATGTCTGGCGCAAGGCCGGGCTGTTCGACCGCTCGCAGGCGTCTGTGTCGACGTGGATTTTTCGGATCGCTCGTAATCGCCGGATCGATGTCTTCCGCCGCGCCAAGCGGCCGGATCTCGATCCGGAAGAGCCCATGATCCTGCCATCGGGCGTCGAGGCCCCCGATGCCCGCGTCGAAGCCATGGAGACAGAGACGCGCGTGCGGGCGGCGATGAAGGACCTGCCCGAAGAGCAGGTGGGCCTCCTGAAGCTGGCTTTCTATGAAGGCCTGTCCCATCGCGAGATCGCGGAGAAACTCGGCGTGCCGCTGGGCACCGTCAAATCCCGCATAAGGCTTGCGTTTGCGAAGATGAAGGTGCGGCTGGGCGATGAGTGACGCGACGCATGATCCAGCCGCGCCTGACGCGCGTAGCATTCGAGACAAGGGGGCGATTTGACGGGAACGGAGATGATCAGGGTCACGCAGAACACGGAAATGGACGAAGCAACCCGGGCCGCGCTGGCCTCGGGACGGGCGCAGCCTGGGCTGCGGCTATTCCTTGATACCCTCATGGAGATGAGGGGAATCTCGGAAGCCGAGGGCGATGCGCTTGCCGGAGCTTCACTGGAGACCGAGACGCCGGCCGAGATGTCCGCCAGCGCGCTCGACATGGTTTTGGCCGCGATCGAACGCGGCGGCGCGCGGGCCGTGCGCAAGCCGGTTTATCCAGAGCTTGGCGGGCTTCCCGTAGTCCTGCGCGAGGCCATGCTCGATGCTGAAGCCAGGCGCTCCTGGAAGACGATCGGGCCGGGCATTCGCAGCCTTGACCTCGCCATGGCGAACGGCGCCAAGGCTGAGATCATCCGGCTGGAGGCCGGTCAGGCCGTGCCCCGGCACACCCACAAGGGTCGCGAACTGACGCTGTGCGTTTACGGCGAATACTCCGATGGCGTCGGGACATATGGGCCGGGCGATTTCTCGGTGACGGTCGAGACGGACAGGCACCAGCCCAAGGCGCATGCGGGCGGTCCGGCCTATGCGCTGGCCGTGACGGACGCTGGGCTACGTTTCGAGGGCCTGCTGGGCGCGCTGCAGAAGCTTATCGGGCAGTAACGCCTCCCCGTGACAGGCGTGGCCCGAAGGGCTACCAGCCCCCCGATGTCACGTACTTCAGATAATGCACACACGCCGGTCGCGGGTTGGGAAAGCCGTTTGGCTGCAGCCGAACTTGTGCTGGCCACCATGGAAGGCGGCGTCGAGTTCGACGTGGCGATGGACAAGAGCCGCGCCTTTACCCGCCTTGAAGGCGCTGACCGAGGCTTTGCGCGGGCGATGGCGGGGGCGGCGCTGCGTGGCGCTGGGCGGATCGATTGGGCGCTGGGCGGAATGCTGGCGCGCCCGCTGGCCGAACTGCAGCCGCCGGTGCTGGCGCTGCTTCGCGTGGGCGCCGCGCAGCTCTGGCTGCTGAATGTGGCGGAGCACGCGGCTGTCTCGGCGACGGTGGAGGCGGCGAACAACTGGAACAGGGCCCAGCGCGGCAGCGGCCTGGTGAACGCTGTTCTGCGTCGGGCTGTACGCGAGGCGGATGCGTTTCACACCGCGCCAGCTGTGTCTGTCTGGCCTGAATGGCTGGCGGGGCGAATGAAGGCGGCGTTGGGCGTCGAGACGGCGACCGCGCTTGCCTTGGCGCAGCTGGACGAGCCGCCGTTCGACCTCACGCTTCGCCATGGCGAGAATGGCGAGGAATGGGCCGAGCAGCTGGAGGCTGAGCTTCTGCCGAATGGCTCGCTGCGCCGGCTGGGCGGAACGGGGCTCACGACACTGCCCGGATATTTCCAGGGCAAGTGGTGGGTGCAGGATTCAGCGGCGTCGATTCCGGCGAAACTGCTGGGCGATGTCAACGGCAAGGCGGTGGCTGATCTTTGCGCTGCGCCGGGGGGCAAGGCGCTACAGGTGGCGGCGGCGGGGGCGAAGCTGTTTGCGGTCGATATCTCCAAGCAACGCATCAAGCGGCTGCGGGAGAATGCCGAGCGCGCAAAGCTCGATATGGAGATTGTCGAAGAGGACGCGCGCACCTGGCGGCCGCCGGAGCTGCTGGACGCCGTGCTGCTCGATGCGCCGTGTTCGGCGCTTGGCATCGTGCGGCGGCATCCCGAGGGCGTGTGGCGACGTGATCCGAAGGACCTGATGCGCTTTCCGTCGGTGCAGCGCGGGCTGCTCGATGCCGCGGGTGAAATGCTGAAGCCGGGCGGGCGGCTGGTCTATGCGGTTTGCACGCCGATGCCGGAAGAGGGGCGTGATGTCATCGCTGGCGCGCTTGCCGATGGCGGCTGGCGGCGTGTGCCGGTGACGCCCGAGGAGGTCCCCGGTTTTGAGGCGGGGTTAACGGTTGATGGAGATCTGCTGACGCTTCCCGGCGGCGAGCGTGTCTCTGGCGCCGCAACCGATGTGGAAAGACAACGAACCGCCATGAATTCCGACGCTTTCTTCATTGCGCGGCTTGAACGGCTTTAGTCCGCTCCCCATTCCATCGCCCAGAACGATCGCGCCGATGGCGGGGGTTGCCACAATCTCACCATCGATAAGCAACGAAGCCGAACCAATGCGTTCAGCCGAGGTTCAGTCGCGTCGGACCAAACTCGTGTGTGAAAGAGCCGGATCTCCCCCCAGCCGGTTCGATGGAGAAGAAGATGGACACTACAATCCACGCTCTCGGTAACGCCTCTGGCCAGACTTACGTTCCGGCCATGTCTGATACGGACCGCACCCAGCGGATCGCCAAGCCTTCGAAGGCTTTCGCGGCCGCTTTCGCCGTGCTCGCCACCGCTCTTGCAGGATGTGCCAGCGGCCTCGGCGCTAACAGCTACGACCCGTCCTCGGTTGGCCGCGTGGCCCGCGTCGAGGAAGGCACGATTGTCGGTGTTCGGCCGATCACCATCGAAGGCTCCAGCCAATCCTCGAAGATCGGCACGCTGGCGGGGGCCGCCCTTGGCGGCCTTGCCGGCTCCGAGATCGGCGGCGGGTCCAAGGCCAATGCTGCCGGCGCAATCGGCGGCGCCGTGCTCGGCGGCCTGGCCGGCAACGCGATCGGCAGTTCGGCAAGCAAGCAAGCCGGTTTTGCCTACACGATCCGCCTGCCTTCGGGCGAGCTGGTGGCGGTGACCCAGGCGGGCGACTACGCCATGCCCGCTGGCACGCCCGTGCTGATCGAGTATGGCGATCGCGCCCGCGTCCTCCCGCAGCGTTCGGGCTACGGCTACTGATCAAGCTTTCCTGAACAGGTTTCAGTGCAATGCAGCCCGCCCGGAGCCCCTGTTCCGGGCGGTTTGATGTCTGGCCGGTTGCGCCGCTGAAATGGCGCTGCTAGGCCGACACCATGTCGAATGTCCTGATATCGCCCTCCATTCTGGCGGCAGACTTCGCCCGCCTTGGCGAGGAAGTCCGCGCCGTCGATGAGGCGGGCGCGGACATGATCCATGTCGACGTGATGGACGGCCACTTCGTGCCGAACATTTCCATCGGCCCTATCGTTATCGAGAAGCTGCGGCCACACACCAAGAAACCTTTCGACGTTCATCTGATGATCGCGCCGGTCGATCCGTATCTCGAGGCCTTCGCGGCGGCGGGCGCCGACATCATCACGGCGCACCCCGAGGCGGGGCCTCACTTCCACCGCACGCTGCAGGTGATCAAGAAGCTCGGCAAGAAAGCCGGTGCGGCGCTCAATCCGTCGACGCCTGCCGACATTCTCGATCCGGTGCTGGAGGAGCTCGACCTCATTCTTGTGATGAGCGTGAACCCTGGCTTCGGCGGCCAGAAATTCATCGAAAGCCAGCTGCGCAAGATCGAGGTTATCCGCAAGAAGCTCGATCGCGCCAATCTCAAGACCATCCTTGAAGTCGATGGCGGGATCGTGCCGGCGAATGCGCAAGCCGTGATCGATGCGGGTGCGACCGCGCTTGTTGCAGGCTCTGCTGTTTTCGGGAAAGGGCAGGACAGATACGCAGCTGAAATCGCCGCCCTCCGGGGCAGGTGAGGCGCTTATGACCTCTCCTCCGCATCCGCCGGGCCCAGACATGCGGGACAGCGACTACGCCCAGTGGCTGGAGTTCACCGGGAATTCCGGCGCGAAGATCGAGGCGTCTCCCGTTCATCGCCTGCGCATATCGGGGCCGGGGCCGACCGGAATTACCGCGCTGCCGACCAGCAATCATCCGGCCAGCCGCAAGCGTGGCGATG
>JAVBYB010000170.1 GCA_030824255.1 bacterium | reverse complement strand
AGCGCGGAATCGCCCAATGGCGTCTCTGGCAATTATGGGCTGCTGGATCAGGTCGAAGCGCTGAAATGGGTGAAGGAAAATATCGCAGCGTTCGGCGGCGATCCCGGCAATGTCACTATCATGGGTGAATCCGCAGGCGGGCTCAGCGTCATGTACCTTATGGCGTCTCCGCTGGCGCGTGACCTGTTCCACAAGGCCATCGCGCAGAGCGCCTATCTCATCACCACGCCCGCGCTGAAGGAACCTGTCTTTGGCCTGCCGTCCGGCGAGCAGGTCGGCCAGTTCCTGCAAGGCGCCCTGAAGGCGAAAGATATCGCCGTCATGCGTGCGATGGACGCCTACGACCTCAACAACGCCGCCTTCGCCGCAGGCTTCGCGCCCTTCGGGGCCATCGACGGCCACGCACTCACCCGTCAGCTGATTGACACGTTTGATCGCGGCGAACAGGCCCGCGTGCCGATCCTCGCCGGTTTCAACAGCGGCGAAATCCGCTCGCTGCGTTTCCTCGCTGCGCCAACGCCCGCCAACGCCGCAGCCTATGACGCCAGGATCCGCTGCAGCTATGGCGATCTCGCCGACCTCTACCTGCGACTCTATCCATCGAGCGACATGCCGGAATCCATTCTCGCCGCCACACGGGATGCGATCTATGGCTGGACGTCCGAACGCCTGGTTCGCAACCAGACTGCACTCGGCGCACCGTCCTATTTGTACCTGTTCGACCACAGCTATCCCGCCGCTGACGCGTTCGACCTCCACGGCTTTCATGCCGCTGAACTCCCCTACGTGTTCAGCACGCTTGGCGACGTCCCCACCTACTGGCCGAAACCGCCGCGTGATATCCGCGAAAGCAAGCTGTCGCGTATCATGCTGCAGTACTGGACCTCCTTTGCCCGCACCGGAGCGCCACGCGCCTCTGATGCGCCCGACTGGCAGGCCTTCGGCGAGAAGCGCAACTTCATCGCCTTCGCGGGCACGCCGCAGACCGGGGCCGAGATGATGGCAGGCCGCTATGCACTGCAGGAAGAACTGGTTCGTCGCCGCCGCATCGCGGGCGAACAGTGGAACTGGAATATCGGGCTTGCCTCGCCGCCGCTCCCCCTGGCCGATGGATCGAAGCCTACTGCAGGAGCCTACGGCGCATGTCCATGACCGCGCCCTACGTTCAGGACTATGCGCTAACGCTGAACCGCTTTCTCGAGCACGCCGCGAAATGGCATCCAGAAGCAGGCGTCGTTACCGCGACTGACAATGGCGAGGTAATGCGCCTCACCTACGAGCAACTGCTGACGCGCAGCCATGCCTTCTCGACCGGCCTGCACCAGCTCGGCGTCTGCCTTGGCGATCGCGTGGCGACGTTGGCGTGGAACACGCAGGCGCATGTGGAGGCCTGGTATGGCATTGCCGGCATGGGAGCAGTTGTTCATACGCTCAATCCGCGTCTCGCCCCTGAAACGCTCGCCAGCATGGTCGCGCAGGCCGATTGCCGCGTACTGATCGTTGCGTCCAGCCTCGCCGACATTGGCGTCCGGCTGGCAAAGCTGTCGCCGTCTCTCCGCGACATCATCGTTATCGACGAGCCCGTGGATGTGCAGGGGACGGGCTCGCCTGTGCCCATCACGCTGCACACGCAGATGGCCGGAGGCGATCCCGTTGTGTGGGGCGCATTCGACGAACACGCCGCCGCGGGCCTCTGCTTTACCTCCGGCACCACAGGCAATCCCAAGGGCGTCGTCTACACGCACCGCTCGTCCTACCTCCACACGCTGCGCCTGATGCAGGCTGATGTGATCGGCGCGACGGCCAGCGATCGCGTCCTGATGGTCGTGCCGATGTTCCATGCCAATGGCTGGGGCCTGCCTTTCATGGCGCCCGCCGTCGGCGCATCGCTTCTTCTGCCGGGCAGGAATCTTGACGGCGCCAGCCTCGCGAAGTTCATCCAGGCAGAAGGCGCAACGCTTGCCGCGGCGGTGCCGACCGTCTGGCTTGGGCTCGTCGATCATCTCGACGAAACGGGGGGCGACATCTCCACCCTGAAGCGCATCATCGTGGGCGGCGCGCCCATGCCCGAACAGTTGATGGCGCGCGTCGAGAAACGTCTTGGCGCCGTCGTGCAGACCAGCTGGGGCATGACAGAGCTGACCCCGCTCGGCGCCATCGCCCCCGGAGATATCATCAAGCGCGAGGCCGCAAGCGCTGGCCGCATCGCGCTAGGCGTCGATGTCCTGCTGACGGATGAGAGCGGGCAGGGCCTGCCGCAACAGCGCGGCGTGGAGGGTCGTCTTCGCGTGAAAGGGCAGAGCATCGTCAATCGCTATTACGGCATGAGCGAGCCCGCCGTGGACGCCAATGGCTGGTTTGATACGGGGGACCTTGCGCGCATCGGAGAGGATGGTTCGCTTTACATCACCGGGCGCGCCAAGGATCTCATCAAGTCGGGCGGGGAGTGGATCAATCCAGCGGAGATCGAGGCCATCATCGGCAAGTCGCCCGCCGTCACCCAGACCGCGGTCATCGCCCGGCAGGATGACAAGTGGGGAGAACGCCCGCTGCTGATCGTGGAGATCCGCGACGGGCAGGAGATTCGAGACGACGAGCTGCTCGGCATGCTGCGCGGCCGTGTTCCCTCCTGGTGGTTGCCTGACGCTGTCATCCGCGTCCCCCGAATTCCGCTTGCCGCCACGGGCAAGATCGACAAGCGTGGCTTGCGGGCCGCGTTCGGCGGCGTTGCGTCCTCCTAGCCCTTGTCAAACCTGTGTCCCGGTGCGAACCGGATGGTGCAGAATCGGAGAAGGTAATGCCGGCGTCGGCTCCAGCACCCGTCAAACGCTCGAAAAAAGCAGACCAGCGGGCCGAGATGATGGAGCAGATCCTCGACGCCGCCGAATACCTTTTCGGGCGCCATGGTCTGTACGGTGTGACGCTGAAGGATGTGGCCCAGCGCGTGGGCGTGCACCACACGCTGATGAATTACTACTTCACCGACAAGAAGAAGCTGTTCGACACTGTGTTCGCGCGGCGTGCGCCCATCACCAGCCAGCGTCGCGTCGATGCGCTCGATGCCTACGAGAAGTCTTCTGGGGGCAAGCCCACAGTAGAGGGTGCGCTGCGCGCCTTCCTGGATACCGACCTCGAACTCTACGGCAATGGGGGCGAGGGCTGGCAGAACTATGGCCGCCTCGGTGCGCAGGCGGCCAATATGCCCGATGGCGCAGCCCTGATGGACGAACACTTCGATCGCGTCGTGCTCAAATTGATCGGCCTGTTGAAGCGCGCCCTGCCGGATTGCACGGAGGAGGATATCTTCTGGGGCTATCACTTCGTCTCAGGCGGTCTGATGCTCACGCTTGCGCGCTCGGGACGCCTCGACCGGTTGTCGGGCGGCTTGTGCTCCTCGGACGATTTCGAGGCCGCGAAGAATCGCATGGCGACCTTCATGGCTGGCGGCTTTATCGAAACCTGTCGCGCCCGTACGCTGGCGCGCAAGCAGCCCGCAAAAGCGCCCGCCAAGCGCGCCCGCAAGAGCTAGATCCTGGAGCTGGATCAAACGAGCCAACCAGCCCGGCGCCGTTCGGCGATCGGGCCGACTGCATGAGCCAGCCGGGACGGCTCGGCTTGCTGTGTTTGTCCGAGCAGCGTTGCTCGCCATCCTTGTGCTGCGCGATTCCCGACGCGCTGATTTTTTCTGACCCGCGGAAACACCCTCCACGCGGCGGCTCACCAAAGTCTGCGGGGAGTGGAATTCTGTCGCGGAGCTTCCGATGTGCTGCCTGTTGCACATTCAAGCAGTCGAGGAGCGAACTAAGTTATTGAAAAGATGGTGCTGCCTAGGTGACTTGAACACCTGACCCCCGCATTACGAAACGGCCCGGGTCGTGTAGCGCCCTGTTTCCCCTTCATAGCACGCGTGTCAGATTCTGCCAATAAATCCTCGCTCTAAGCGCGATCTGGCAGCCACATGCGTCTCCTCCTGTTTCCTCAAATCACCTGCGGTTTTCCCTCACGGTGCTACTCCGGTGCTACTCCGTTTCGACGTGATCGGTTGAAGCAATCGACTGAACGCAGAGCGAATTTCGGAAGGCGAGTTGCCAGTTGTTTCCTCGCGTTGCCGAAATTCATCCAGAATTCCCTTGTAGAATGCAGGTTCTGTCGTCCCGCGAATGCGGCGCCTAGTTTGTCACGGCAATCGATCGAGGTCGCGCCGTGAGACTCATCAAGCGAAATATCGACGCGCTGCCGACACCGGACAAACGCCACTACGTCTATGACGACGAGCTGAGCGGGTTTGCGCTCAGCGTTCTGCCCACCGGACGCAAGACCTTCGTCGCTCACTATCGGGTGGGAGGAGGGCGGACAGGGCGCCAGCGCAGGATCACCATCGGCGTCTACGGCAAGATCACTGCCGACGAGGCGCGTACGCAGGCCAAGGAAATTCTGGCGAGGGCCCATCTCGGCGAAGATGTCGCCGAGCAGCGCGACGA
>JAVBYB010000297.1 GCA_030824255.1 bacterium | reverse complement strand
CGGGACCTCAATACGAGGGCAACCGGCACAATATCGGCTTCAAGCAGGTTGAAGCGATTGCGGACACGTACCGCTTCTCTCCCTGGCAATACCAGTCGAAGTTCGAAGCTGATGTCTGCGAAGGCATGGTGAAGACGTCCGGCGGCGTCAGCATCAAGGCCATCTTGGCCAAGCCGATGACCTACATGAATCTTTCCGGCAAGTCGGTAAGTGCGATCATGCGAAAGCACTATCTCGCGCCAGCCGACATCATCGTCTTCCACGACGAAATAGATCTGGCGCTCGGCCGTTTCCGCATGACGACCGGCCGCAGCGCGGCAGGTCATAACGGGATCAAGTCAATCTACGCCCTTGCCTCGCTGGAGGTGCGCCGGGGGCGCATGGGCGTTGGTCATCCGGGCGAGAAGAGCGCTGTGAAAGCTGCGGTGCTGGCCGACTTCCATCCGGCAGAACGTCCCGCAGTGGCCGCACAGATCAAGGCATGCGTCGACGCGCTGCCTTTTCTCGTCGACGGAAACGACGAGCGCTATCAGAACGAAGTCATGCGTCTTGCGCCCGCGCCGAAGGGCGATCCGCGCAATCCCTCGCCACCAAAGGAAACCACCTGATGGGCTTCAAAGCTGGAATCGTGGGTCTGCCGAATGTCGGCAAGTCGACCCTGTTCAACGCCCTCACGCGCACGGCCGCGGCGCAGGCCGCGAACTATCCGTTCTGCACGATCGAGCCGAACGTCGGCGACGTGGCGATGCCTGAGCCGCGCCTCGATGTTCTGGCGAAGATCGCCGGCTCGAAGGAGATCATCCCGACTCGGATGAACTTCGTTGACATCGCCGGCCTCGTGAAAGGCGCCAGCAAGGGCGAGGGTCTCGGCAACCAGTTCCTCGCCACCATCCGTGAAGTCGATGCGATCGCTTACGTGCTCCGGTGCTTCGAGGATGGCGACATCACCCATGTCTCCGGTAAGATCGATCCGCTCGCCGACTTTGAAGTCGTCGAGACCGAATTGATGCTGGCAGACATGGATTCACTCGAGAAGCGCCGTCTCAACGTCGAGAAGAAAGCCAAGGGCGGCGACAAGGAAGCCATCCAGACGCTGGAATTGCTCAAGCTCGCGCTAGAACAGCTCAACGCAGGCAAGCCCGCCCGCCGCGCCAAGATCGCCGCCGAGGACATGAAAGCCTGGAAGATGCTCCAGCTGCTGACCTCCAAGCCCGTCTTCTACATCTGCAATGTCGACGAGAACTCGGCCGCTACCGGCAACAAGTTTTCCGATGCCGTCGTCGCCCATGCCAAGGCGGAAGGCTCTGCGGCCGTTGTGATCTCCGCAAAAATCGAAAGCGAGACAGCTGTTCTTTCAGACGACGAGCAGAAGGAATTCCTCGACTCTCTCGGCCTCGAAGAGCCCGGCCTCAACCGCGTCATCCGTGCAGGTTATGAGCTTCTAGGCCTCCAGACATACTTCACCGTCGGCCCGAAAGAAGCCCGCGCCTGGACAATCAAGAGAGGCACGACCGCCCCGCAGGCCGCTGGCGTCATCCACGGCGATTTCGAAAAGGGCTTCATCAAGGCCGAGACGATTGCCTACGCGGACTACGTCAAGTTCAACGGTGAAAGCGGCGCCAAGGAAAACGGCAAGGCCCGCCAGGAAGGCAAGGAATACGTCGTCCAGGATGGCGACGTGATGCACTTCCGGTTTAACGTCTAGCGGAACCGCCGGGCGGGAGCCCGGCGGCTCCAATGCCTACTTCACCCAGTAGTATGGCGAGCGTTTCGCGCTACCCGTGCCGAACTCGTCCATCGTCATCGGATTGTACAACCGGCCGTTGATCATCACGCCGGAGATCTTGTCCGAATTGCGGATGTTCTCCAGCGGGTTGGCGTCGAGCACAACAAGATCCGCCAGCTTGCCGACTTCCAGCGAGCCGATGTCCTTCTCCATGCCCAGCTTCTCCGCCGGGAGGATCGTGCCGGCCTGCAGCGCCTGCAGCGGTGAGAACCCGCCACGTGCGAACGACCACAGCTCCCAGTGCGAGCCGATGCCTTCTTCCTGACCATGCGCGCCGATGGAAACGTTCACGCCGCGCTCCAGCAGCTTCTTCGATTCACGCGCGGACTTGTCGTCCACATAATCCTCGTCCGGCGCCATCGTGCGGCGAACATTGTTCGGCTGCAGGATGTGCGGTGGCACATGCTGCGACAGGATCGGATGCCGCCAGACATCGGTATGCGCGCGCCAATAGGGATCGCCTGCAAGGCCGCCATACGTGACAACCAGCGTCGGCGTATACGCCACCTTGGTCTGCGAGAAGAACCTGATCACGTCCTCATACAGAACCATCTGCGGGATGTTGTGCTCCAGCGCCGTGTTGCCATCGGCAATCAGCGCCATGTCCTGCGCAAACAGAGAAGCCCCCTCGGCCACCACCTGGATGTTCTCGGCGATGGATGCCGCAACCACCTGCTGGCGCTGGTTCCGGCGCGGCTGGTTGTAGTTCTTGATGCCCGCCGCCCCCTGCTCCTTCAGGCGACGAACGTGCGCCAGCGCGTCGTCATAGTCCTTGATGTCGTTCAGCGTGCCGCGGCTGCGTGCGCCGTAAACGATCTCGCCGGTGGAGAATGTGCGCGGTCCGAGGATCAGGCCAGCGCGCTGCATCTCTTCCGATGGGAACGCTTCGCTCGCCTGGTTCGACGGATCAAACACGGTGGTGACGCCCAGCGCGAGGTGCGCCAGCGCACTCCAGTTCTGGTTGGGAATGATGTCATCATCGCCCTGCGGCCCGTGCGCGTGCGCGTCGATCAGGCCCGGAATGATCGTCTTGCCGGCGACATCAACCCGCCGCGCCCCGCTCGGAATTGAAACCGACGCAGCAGGGCCGATTGCGGTGATGCGGTTGCCGGTGATGACAATGACACCATTCTCGATCACACCGCCATTTGCGCCCGCCATGGTGACAATGCGCGCGCCAGTCAGCACAGTCGTCCCACTCGGCTTCGCAGCCGTGACCGGAAGCGAGAGATCAATACCGGTCTCAGGCGCCTTGTAGGCGGGTTTCTCGCCCTCCTTAGCCGGCATGGACGGCATCATCGCATCCAGCGAGGCCGTATAAAGCGTCGGCCCCAGGCTCCAGTTGAGCTGCTTGCCCGAACCGCTCCACGACAGATAGGTCGCGCCGCCGGCGCTCGCCTTTACAACAGGCATGGCCGAGCCGCCCTTGCCGACGCCAATCTCCTGCGGCCCCGCAGCGAGCGGCATCACGTACGCCGCGAAGTTGTCGCGGAACGCGATGTGCGCGCCATCAGGCGACACCTCGAACCCGGCCACCATCTCGCCCTTCGCATGCGTACGCTCGGCCTCACCATTCAAGTCTGTCGAGACGAGCACGCCGCTTGGCCCATCGCCGCGCGTCAGGAAAATGCGATCGTTTGCTGCGCCGAACTGCGGGAACGAACCGCTGCCCGTGACTTTCGTCACCGCACCGCCAGCAGTCGGCACGCGATAGACGCCCGGATCACCCGAACGAAGGTCCGACAACAGATATCCGCCCGAACCGCGCTCGAACGCGATGGTCTGGCCATCAGGCGAAAAGCGCGGACGGCGATAATGCCCCGGATCGGCCGTCACGACACGACCGCCAGAACCATTGGCGGCCACTGTGCGGATGCGTCCAAGCCCCGTATCAGTCCACTCGACATAGACGAGGCGCTGCCCATCGCGTGACCATGACGGGAACACCTCCCGTTCTTCGCCCTTCGTCTGCGTCAGGCGCGTTGCCGCCCCATTCGGCAGTTGTTTCACATAGAGCTTGCCGAGGCTTTCGAAGACTACACGCTTGCCATCCGGCGCCACATCAACAAAGCGCGGCATCTTCGTGCGGAAAGTGTCGGGCGCCACGTCGATCTTGGGTTGTGGCGGATCGATCACGACGCGCGTGTCACTCACGCGGAATGGAATCACCTGCGAATTGCCGGACATGTCCACGCGGCGGATCTTGCCGCCCGCCCAGAATACGATCGCTTTTGAATCCGGCAGCCAGTCCATGTTCGGATAGAGGCCGTTGACGGCCCATGTCTCCTGAAGATCAGGATCGAGCGCATCATAAAGCTTTGTCAGCTGCCCGGTCTGCAGGTCCTTCACGTACAGCTTCGACTGATTGCGCTCGCGCCGCACAAAGGCGAGCTTGGTTCCATCCGGCGACGGGGCGGGGCGTGTCGCGCCGCCTGCGCCCTGCACGGCAGTGCTCACCTCGCCCGTTTCAAAATCATATTCCTCGATTTCAAAAAGGCTGCCGTTGGAATCCTGCGCGTATTCGAAGATCGGGCCCGGCGAGACGTTGCGCGTATAGTAAAAACTCTTCCCGTCGGGCGCATAGACCGGCTCGCCCAATTCCTTCTGCAGGCCTTCGCTCGCCTTCTTCACAGCGACATACCCGTCTCCGCCGCCGACGTGATAGATCCAGATCTCGCCAGTCCCCAGCGAGCGCGCCGTCGTGAAGT
>JAVBYB010000428.1 GCA_030824255.1 bacterium | reverse complement strand
CTGGCGGATCACCCGCGCGAATGTCTCCTCCAGCGCTGCGGTGACGCTGGCGGTGGAGACGTCATCGTGCGCAACGAATGACAGCGACCAGCCGGTTCCCATCGTCGCGCCGGCCAGCTTGCGGATGGGCGCATCGATCCGCGACGCCCGCACGGCGGACGGCTTCATGCCGGTGGGGATGAGGAGGCGGCCATCCGTCATGCTGATCCTGAAACGCAAACCGCCGGACCTGCGAAGGCCCGGCGGTTCAAGCATAGCGTAGTTGCGATCAGCCCGGCAGGACTTCGATGACGGCCACATAGGTGGACTGTGATTTCAGCTGCTTGCCTTCCATCGAGGTCGTGCCGCTGGCTTCGGCTTCGAGCCAGTACATGCCGGCCTTCTCGGGCGTGAATTTCAGCGTGCCGTCCGCGCCCGTCTTGAGCTTGAGTTCGCCCGGCTCGTCGCGATAGCGGTCGCCGCCCTGGATCAGCGTTACTTCGACATTCGCGGCGGGCTTGCCGTTGTCGGTCAGCGTGAAGGCGATTTCCTCGCCGGAGTAGAGATCGTTCGGGTGCGTGGCGCCGCCCAGTTCAAGGCCCTTGCCGGTCGGCTTCAGCGGCGTGGGCGCGCCATTGGTCACGAACGTCTCGACGCGGCGGCTGGAGGCGGTGAGTTCAACGCCCGGCTTCTTGTCGATGCCCTGCGCCACATATTCCGCCATCGTGCCGCGCCAGCGCTTGGTCTCCGTACCTTCTTTCCACGAAGCGTTGAGGCCCGAATTCGCCTGCGCGATGCGGTAAGTGCCCTTCTGCTTCAGTTCGAGGTCGAACGTGGTGCGATACTGGCCGACGGTGGCGTTCGCCGGCTTGATCGCTGAGCCGTCCGGCGCCGTGATCGAGATCGCCTCGACCTGCATCGGGCGGTGATCCGGGAAGAACAGGTTGTTCGAGACGGCGCCATCGAGTGTGACCCACGCCTTGTCGCCGGAGACGACAGTGGACGACGGCAGGATCCAGGCGCGGTGGGCGTGCGCCGCGCCGGCCATCAGGGCGGCGGCGGTGGCGGCGATCAGGAGTCGCTTGGCAAAGGTTTTCATCGGTCTCTCTCCCAGGATTCGGATATCTATTTCGTCAGTTTCAGCGTGACGGCGCCAAGTTCTTCCTTGCCCGTGGCCGAGCCCGTCGCTTCCGCGCCCGGGGCCCATTTGAACGGGATTTCCACCATCTCCTTGCCGCCGACTTCGCGGCTGGCTTCGACGATGATCTTGTAATTTCCGGGCGCCAGTTTCGCGATCGGGCCGGCAGCGGTGTCAAACTTGACGCTGTTCTTGCCTGGCGGCTTGGTCGGGCTCGAAACGCCATCCATCGGCATTTCCAGCGAGCGGCCCGTGCGGCGCCACCACTGGCGAATGTCCTTCAGCCACTTCTCGCCTTCCTGATCCTTCAGGTCGATGTCGTACCAGACCGACAGGTTCGCCGCGACCTTGCCGCTGGCATCCTCGATCCAGATGGCGATGTAGGGCCGGTGATACTCAGCGACGCTCAGCTTCGGGATTTCGACGGACAGCTCCAGCGTGCCGGCCTGCGCCACGCCCGCCATCGCCACCGGAACTGCCAGCATCACAACATTGCGCATGCGCACTCTACCTCACACGTGAATCAGGAAAATGGCGATCACCGCCGGAACCAGTAGTCCGCCGCCCACGATGAACCAGGTCTGAGCGCGGCGCGGCGCGTGCATCCACAGCAGCACCAGGCCGGTCAGGCAGAACAGGATGGCCGCGACCGAGAAGATATCGAGGAACCAGTACCAGACCGGGCCGGTGTTCCGGCCCTTGTGCAGGTCGTTGAGGAAGGAAACGACGCCGCGATCGGTGTTCTCGTAGACAACGTCGCCCGTCTCGCGATCGATCGACAGCCACGCATCTCCGCCCGGCTTCGGCATCCCGACATAGACTTCCGTGTCGGACCACTCGCCCGCCTTGCGGGAGACGGTCGCGCCAGTCTCCTTTTCCAGCCAATCCGCCACCGGCTTGGGCAGGATGGCCGTCTCGCCTTCGGCCGGCGCCTCGCCGAGCTGGACGAGGATTTCCGGCGGCATCACCGCCGCCGTCTCGACAACGACAGGCGTGCTCTCGATCTGGCCGGCATGGTTCAGCGTGATGCCGGTGATGGAAAAGCCCAGCATGGCGATCAGGGTCGCGGCGCCCGTCACCCAGTGCCAGATCCGCGCCTGCGTCATCCAGAACAGGCGGCGCACCTTCTTCTTGTGCGCTTTCTTCGCGGCTTTCTCGGCGGCCAGCTTGTCAGCCTCCGAAACAGCGCGCGCGGTATCCGACCCTTCGGGCATTCAGCTCCTGCCCGGCCGTCCGGCCGCGCACCCAGTTTCCGGGCCGTGTCGGCCCCCATTACGCTGGGAGCCTTACGCGAGGCGCCGCAAACTTGCAACACAGTCTCATTCGCAAAATGTATCAGAGCGCAGTCATCTCACGGTTTTTTGCAGTCGGGGCGGTTCGCCGCTGTCCGCCGGGTCGCCGGCTGTCCACCAGCCGGGCATCTGTCCGCCGCGGCGACAGGACCGGCCCGTTCGCGCTTGAGGCCTCGCGCGGGGCGTGCATGGTGGCGCAACGAAGTCTCCCACCCTGCACGTGACGAGGACTGCTCATGGCGTTTTCCACCCGGCTCAAACTGGCGCTCATCGCTGCGACAGCCCTCTCGGCCTGCACCCTGTCGGCGTGCACCACGGCCGGCGGCGCCCCAGCCGGCCCGCCGCATGGCGTCAGCGCCGACGCCTGGGCGATTCACCAGCGCCTGATGACGCTCGACACCCACCTCGACACTCCCGCCTTTTTCGATTCGGTGCGCGGCTACGACATCATGGAACGCCATGATGTGGAGCGTGACGGAAGCCAGGTCGATTATCCGCGCATGGTGGAAGGCGGCCTCGATGGCGGGTTCTGGGTCATCTACATGGGTCAGGGCCCACTGACGCCGGAAGGCTATCGCAATGTCCGCGACGCCGCTCTGCTGCGCGCAATGTCGATCCAGAAGATGGTCGCCGCCAATCCGGACAAGTTTGAACTCGCGCTGACGGCGGCGGATGCTGCGCGTATCAACGCCACCGGCAAGAAGATCGTCTACGTTTCGATCGAGAACTCCTACGAGCTGGGCGAGGACCTCTCCCTGCTCGACACATTCTACAAGCTGGGTGCGCGCATGGCTGGCCCGGTGCACAACGGCACCAACCAACTTGCCGATTCCACCAACCCGGGCGAACTCGGCATGAAGTGGGGCGGCCTCAGCCCGTTCGGCAAGGAATACGTCAAGCGCGCCAACCAACTCGGCATGATCCTCGACGGCAGCCACGCCTCCGACGCCACGATCGACCAGATGATCGACCTTTCCGCGACGCCGATCATCCTCTCGCACCACGGCGCGGACCATCTCAACGAACACCCGCGCAACGCACCCGACGCCCTGCTGAAGAAACTCGCTGACAAGGGCGGCGTCATCCATATGAATGCGCTTGGCTCGTTCATCAAACCGCTGACGCAAACGAAGGAGCGCACGGACGCGATCACCGCGCTGCGCACGAAATACGGCAATCCGAACCAGCTCGAAGGCGCGAAGTACGAGCAGTATCTCGACGAACTCGCGGCCCTCAACAAGCAGTTCCCCGAGAACCGCGCCACGTTCGAGGACTACATGCAGCAGGTGCTCTACACGATCAAACTTGTGGGCGTGGACCATGTCGGCTTCGGCGCCGACTGGGACGGCGGCGGCGGCCTCGACGGCTTCCGCGACATCACCGCCCTCCCCAAGATCACCGAGCGGCTGCTGAAGGAAGGCTACACCGAAGCCGACCTCGCCAAGATGTGGGGCGGCAATGTCGTCCGCCTGCTGAAGGCGGCGGAGGACCACAAGGCCAGCCTGCCCAGGTAGCGACGTCCGCAAGCCCGGCCTCGTCCTTCGAGACGATTGTCGCTTCGCGCCAATCCCTCAGGATGAGGCCTCATATCCAGCATGCATGTTCAGAAGTCCTCATCCTGATGGATCGTGAAGCGATCCCCTAACCCTGACGAGCCGCCGCAGGCGGAGTCTCGAAGGGTCGAAGGACGAGGGCCGGCTCACCCACGGCGCAACGCGCGTCACGCCAGCCCCGGCACCAGATCCTTCAGCATGAATGCCGCCGTGAGCAGGAGGTAACAGCCGAAGACGCGTTTCAGCTTCACCGGGTCGAGCTTGTGCGCGGCGGCAGCCCCCAGCGGCGCCGTCCAGATGCTCATCGCCACGATGGCGACCAGCGCGATCATGTTGACAAAGCCTACCGATCCCGCCGGCAGGCCACTCTGGCCGAAGCCGACGACCATGCTGCCGATGGCGCCGGGCACGGCGATGATCGTGCCGAAGCCCGCAGCGGTCGCCACGGCGCGGTGCATGTTGACGCCGCTCATCGTCATGATCAGCACGGCCGGCGTCCCGCCGCCAATGCCCAGCAGCGACGAGAACGCGCCTAACCCGGAAC
>JAVBYB010000111.1 GCA_030824255.1 bacterium | reverse complement strand
AGCCTGGGGCGTGATGAGGTGAGGCCGGTGAAGCAGCTTCGAGGCGGTGGACAGGCGGAAGGACATGGGGCCTCCTCAAAATCTGGAAACGAAACGGGCCGCCCCGGATGGAGCGGCCCGCGTCGTCGAGCGGCGCCGGAGCGCCAGCGTGCTAGCGGCTGTTACTCGCCCGTGGTTTCGGCGGCGCCGTCCGCCGTAACCGTGCCCTCGCCTGTCGGCGGGGTTTCCACCGTCACAACCGGCGCGGGAACGTCCGGCGCGATCGGCGCGGGCTCGGCCGTGGCCGGGTTGCGGAAGTCGGTGATGTAGGCGGCAGCGGACGGCGACACGCCGGAGACGGCGCCGAGCACTTCATCGAGGCGGGCATTCTTCGCGGCGAGCACATCCTGCGCGGCCTTCACTTCATTCACGGCCACCTGCACTTCGCGGTGGATCTCGGCGATGTCCTCTTCGAGGGGGAGGTCTGCACGATCCATGGGATGCTTCCTTCAGTTAGCGGGACGCGTCGGCGTCCACTGTTTCCCCGCCATCGCTGGCGTCGGGATTTCAAGCCGGGTCCGGCAGCTCGTCTGCGGTCGGGCGCGCGTCGATGTCGTCCTCGCCTTCGACTTCTGCCTCCATTTCGCCGATGCCGGCGGGCGCCAACCCGTGGCGCGCGAAGAGCTGCTTCTCGTATCCGAGCTGTTCGACGTTCGCCTCATAGTCGCCGCCCGTGGACTCGATCGTTTCGTCTTCCAGCGTGGAGAGGCCGTTCGCGATCTTAAGATTCGAGGCGTTGATCTCTTTCACGGCATCGACATAGCCGCGCCCCGGACCGATCCAACGGCCACCCAACCAGCCCGCCGGATTCTCGTAGAGTTCCGGGCAGCCTTCAGGAACTTCGATCTCCCCGATTTCGATGGCTTCTTCGATCACCGAGAGAAGGATCGGGTTGGCGAAGTGCATGGCGACGAGGTTGCGCTCGTCAATGACAGCGCGCCACGCTTCGTTCATCGCACCGCGGAAACTCGAATAGTTCGTCTTCGAGAAGTCCATCGACAGCGTTTCATACGAGACGCCTGGAAGGCCCGCAGCGATTGCCTGCAGCGTGGTGGAAACAAACCCCTGATAGCTCGCGACATGGCGCGGCGTCGTCAGCAGCTGCAGCTCGTCTTCCGGATACAGCTGCGCAATCTTCGATCCGTCCGAGAGGCGCGCGTCGGCGCCGTAGAACTCCGCCCGCGCCGTCGCACGCTGATCGAGCGCCTCGACGTTGAGGGCTTCCGCCGCCTCCCCTTGGCTGCGCGTCGTCTTGAACACCGCTGCAAAAAGCGCGTTGACGGCGGCCGCCTGGATCTCGCTGTCAGTGTAGCGGTCGAGCGCCTTGAACCGGCGAAGCACGGCAACAAAAGGCGATACGCCGTGCAGTTCGCCCGCGCGGGTCTTCCGCCGGAGATCGAGCACCATGGGTCGGCCATACGGGCCGCTGACGGGAACGCGGACATACGTGAACTGCTTGCCGTACGCCGTGCGATCGGCGGGGTGAGCATCCCGGAAATGATACGCGACGATTTCGCGCCCGTCTGTCTCGACGCCATTGTTCATGGTCGGCGAGTTCATGACGCCCAGCGGATTGCCGAGGCGATCCGGATCCATCATCTGCACCGAAGTCCGCCACTTCCAACCCGGACGCGGCGACTTGTCGATGCGCATCACCGCAAGACCGCGCCCGTCCACGTAGCGGCCGCGATAGGCAAGGTTGGCAAGGCCGGCGAACGTCTGGCTCCGCTCCCAATCGCAACGGAACAGCGGGTCGTTCGCCCATGAAGACCACGCACGTTCAATCTGCGTCGCCAGCCTGGACGCGACGTCGAGATCGAGGCCGAGCAGCTTCGCCATGATGCCGCTGCGGGCGGAATACCGGAGTGCCAGGCCGACGACGTTCGCGACCACGCGATCGACCGCGCCCGAGGCCCAGCTCGAATTGTTGACGAGGTCGCGGGTGCGCGCGACGTAGATGTCGCGCTCCCAAGGACCGTCATCGTTCGGCGCTGTCAGCCGTGGCCGCCAGGCGGCCGTGACCTGGTCCGTGGTGGACGCCGCGCGGCGGGTGGCGTCCATTCCCGGCGCGACAGCCGAAGCCCGTGCGGGCGACGCGATTCCGGCCGCCTTGCCGGCAGAACGCTTGCGACGTTGCGAACGCTTGCTCACGTCAGGCGCCGTGCATGATCGTGAAGCCGCCGCGACGCCCGCCTTCGAGCGTGGCGATGCGCTGGCTGATTTCGGCGATGTAGATTCTGGCCTGCTTGATGTCGGCCGTGCCCAGCTTCTCGCCGTGATCGCCATAGCGAAACTCGATGGTCTTCTCGCCAAAGATTAGGTCCTCCAGCTTCTGGCGAAGCGTCGAACGCAGCGCCTTCAGCTGTTCGAGGGTCATGTCGTCGAACATCAGCGGCCTCCCTCAATCCTGCGCCCAAGCCCTGCGGCCCATCTCACGAAGTTTCTGGCGGTCCGCCTCGCCAAGCTTGGCGGGCCTCATCGCGCCTTCGGCCGGCGGCGCTTCGAGCACGACATCGGGCGCGGCGGGCGAAGATGACGGCTGCGGAGACTTCGACGGCTCTCGCGCCAACCGTTCCAGCGGCGTGAGTTCGGATTCGGCGAGCGTCGGCAGGCGTTCCGAATGGCGGATGGTCCAGCCCTCTTCGTCGAAAAGGTCGAGGCCTTCCATCACCGCGAGCGCCAGACAGCCGACGGCGATGTCGAGTTGCTCGTTCGCGGCAGACGGCGGGCACACCCATGCGCCTTTTTTGCGCGGGTCGTCCTGTTTCAGGTGCTCCGCGGTGATCTGCTGGAAGTCGGTCTTGGTCGCGTCGAACGCGAAGTGTATCGAGCGCGGCAGAAGCTTTTTCTCGCGCGCGCTTTCCAGCCCCTGCGCGAGGCCGTGATAGACGCGCGTCTTGAGGCCATGCGTGCCCGTGATGATCGGGATGATGCGGCCACGCGGCACGCCCTTCCAGCGCACCTTGATCTTGGCGCCGCGCTCGTAAGCCGGAGCCATGCCGCCATCGTGAGACGCGCCCTTCAGCGCGTGGACGTTCAGCGAGCGGTTGGCGAGGACGAAGTTGTAAACCTCATCCGTCGCCGTGCCGCCCAAGTCGATGCCCCAATAATCGGCCCGGCGGCCGCGATAGGATGGGCCGGAAAACTCGGTGCGCACGAGAGCGGCCACATCGTGCCAGGTGGCGAGATCATGCGGGCTCTTCGCGATTATGCCCTTGGCGATCCGCGCGCCGACGCCGCCCCTGCCCCACGCATAGACGCCCCATTCGAGGCGGTTGGCCTGCACGTCGATGAAGCCGGTGACGATCGACGCCCACGGCGGCACGACGCCTTCGTTCGGATAGATGACGCCGCGCGCCTCATACAGGCGATCCGCGTCCGGGCGATCGACGATCTCTTCGTAGGGCTCGCCGAGAACTTTCTGCGCATACTCTTTCGGATCGAACTCGCCCGCCTCGAACCGCTGTTTCTTGTCGAGCACGACCTGCCACACAGACAGGTTCGATTGCCCCTGCCACAGATGATAGCCGCGTGAGCGGCCTTCGCAGTCGCGAGCGGCGAACCGATAGCCGAGCGCGGGATTGAACGGCGCGTAAGAGTCGATCTCTCCCGCAGGAATGATCGCCGGCGGCGCCGGGTTGGCCGTGCGCTTGGCAACCTGCACCGCGCTTTCGCCGAGGTGTTCGAAGGTGGGCAGCCAGAACCCGCGCGCGTTCATCGTCTCGCGGTCGGATTCCTCGATCGTGTAGCCGCATGACGGGCACAGGAAGCACGCGCGACCTTCATGCGTATGCAGCGTGCCGATGTTGAGCACGAAGGCGTCGCCGCATTGCAGGCATGGCGTGAACCAGCGCCGCATGTCGCTCGCCAGATATTCGGCCGTGATGCGGCAGCGACCGGCAAAGCCAGGCGTCGAGACGAGGATCGTCTTGGCGTCGAGGCCCCATGTTTCCTGACGGCCTTCGGCGGCCGTGATGGCGTCGCCGCCGATGCCGACGCTGCCATCTTCGGCGGTCTCATACTGCGCGCACTCTTCGGCTACGACGAGGCGGATCGTTCTGCCCTGCAGCCCCTTCGACGAGCCGGAGGTGACGAATTCGAGATCGCCGCCGTGAAACTTTTTCACCGCCGTGGTCGAACCATCGTTCGAGCGCGACTTCATGAGGTGCACGCGACGGCGCAGCGCCGGCGAATGCTCGATCATCGGCTCCCACTTGTTGCGGGAGTATTGCTGGATCTCGCCGAGCGACGGCTGCAGCAGCAGGATCTTGCAGGGTTCGTAAGAGATCGCCCACGCGATCGCGTTCATCGAGACTTCGGACTTGCCGAACTGCGCGCCGCCCGTGAGCACGACCTTGCGGACGCCATTGCCGAGCTGGCAGGCGTCCATCGGCTCCATGAGGTAAGGCGTCTTGGCGTTGCTCCAAGGGCCGGGAAAGGGCGAACCCGACTCGGCAGCGACGACGCGATTTTCCTGCGCCCACTGCGGA